>JAYUEA010000543.1:0-2993 GCA_043739465.1 Propionibacteriaceae bacterium | reverse complement strand
ACGGCTGGGAGGACTCCCCGCACAAGCTGCTCAACTACATGTCGGGCCTGTTCGCGCAGGGCTCGCGTGAGGTGCACCAGTACATCGCGATGCTCGGCGGCGACCCGGCCACCGGGGATGGCCTGGGCGGCGTCGGCGACATGTACGTGACCTCGATGGGTGGCCGCAACGTCAAGGCGGGCAGCCTGGTCGGCGAGGGCATCCCGTTCTCCGAGGTCAGGGGTGTACGGATGAAGGGCGTCACCCTCGAAGGCGTCGCTGCGATCGTGGTCATCGGGGAAGCGCTGGTGAAGCTGACGACCCGAGGCGTGATCGCGCCGGCAGACTTCCCGTTGACCAGGTTCCTGTACGAGGTCGTGGTGAACGACGCCCCGCTGGACATCCCCTGGTCCACCTTCTTCGGAGGCGAACCCGCCTGATCTCGCCGGGAGACCTCATCCCCCTCGCGGGGAGATCTCATACCCCGCGCCGAGAGTTTTCGTACCGCTGGGCGACCCAGGTCAGCTCTTGGACGCGACGGTGAAGCGGCGGCCTTCGTACGACGGCGACTCGAGCTCGTCGACGATGGCGTCGGCGAAGTCGGTGGTGGTGACGGATTCGCCGACGGGCGAGTCCGTACCGAGCACGTGTCCGGCACGCTCCCCCGGCGCGATCATCGGCGACGGCGACACGACGGTCCAGTCGACCCCGTCGGACGCGCGGTAGTCGGTGAGGATCTGAGTGAAGGCCTGGGCCTCCGGCTTGTACGCGTCGGGGAACCCGGGCGCATCCACGAGCAGACCGTCACCGACCTGCAGCGACCCGGCGCCGCCGACCACGACGAGCCGAGCGGCAGGACGCGCCTCGATGATCGCGCGGTGGGCGTCGATGGTCGGCTGAGCCGGCCCGTCCGTACGGTCGGTCGGGATGGCGAACACGACCGCGTCAGCGTCGGCCGCCAGCGCGCTCACCGTGGAGGTGTCGGCCAGGTCAGCGGCTACGGCCGTCGTTCCGGGGACATCGGTGCCCTTTCGCGACACCGCGGTGACCTCATGGCCCCGCGCGACGGCGGCTTCCGCGATCTTGCTGCCGACCATTCCGGTGGCTCCGTACACGACGATCTTCATGTGTTCTCCCTTGGGCTTGTGATGCCACAGTATCCGCTTGATACCAGTATCCTCAAATGGCTATAGTGTCGTCATGGATAGTAGTCACCACCCGGATGTGATGGACCCTGCGTGTCCGTCGCGCGAGGTGCTGCGGCGCATCGGTGAGCGCTGGACGCCGCTGGTGATCGAGGCTCTCAAGGACGGTCCGCTCCGCTTCACGCGACTGCGCGAGACCGTCGGCGGGGTCACGCCGCGAGTGCTCACAGCAACCCTCCGCGGCCTCGAACAGGACGGCCTACTCACCCGCACGATCTATGCGCAGGTGCCGCCGAGGGTCGAGTACGAGCTCACTGGGCTCGGCCTGTCGCTCCTGGAGCCGATCGCCGTCAACCGTCGCTGGGCCGAGACTCACCTGGGCGACGTCCTCGCCGCGCGCGAGCGCTGGGACGCCAGGACGTAGCTGCAGATGTCGACAGGACAGGCATCCGGACGCCTGTCCTGTCGATACCCCTAGGGGTATATGCTCGTCGCGAGGCGAGGAGGCTGGATGCGGGAATGGTCGCGGAAGCGCTGGGTGTCCGCGGTGATCGCTGCGCTGCTTACGGTGCTCGTCGTCGCCATCCCGACAGCCATGATCCCGACCCCGATCTTCGGGCGCGAGGTCGGCGTCACCTGGTGGTCGTGGCCCGCGCTCGTCGTCACCGCTGTACTCAGCGGGCTCGTGTTCGCCACGTACGTCCGCGAGCCCGGCGCGGCGCCAGCCAGGTCCGAGGTGGACAAGCCGTCGCGCTTCGGCATGGCCGGCGGGGTGCTGACGTTCTTCGCGGTGGGCTGCCCGGTCTGCAACAAGATCGTGCTGCTGGCCCTCGGGGCGTCCGGCGCGCTGACCTGGTTCGCCCCCGTCCAGCCGGTGATCGCCGTGCTGGCCGTGGCGATGCTCGGCTACTCACTCAAGGTGCGCCTGGCCGGGGAACGGGCCTGCCCGGTGCCCGCGACCGTCGCCCCTTAGGCTCCCGCGCCCCCGAGCAGGGGCCGCGAGACAGCCCGTCTCTACTGCGGCCGGTGGCCGATCCCCAGGTCGGCGAGGGCTTCGAGGCGAGGCGGCAGGTCGGCGAGGAACTCGTCGTACGAGGGTCGTTCGGCCCCGTACCACCCGATGTCGGCGACAGCGACGAGCCGCGGGAACGCCATGTACCAGAGGTGGTCGGCTCTCGGGATGTACTCGCTCCAGAGCTGCGCTTGCAGGCCGAGCAGATGGGCGGAGTCGCTGAGGCCGGCGTACGGGTCGTACGCGTACACGTCCGCCAGCGTCGCGCCCGCCCCGATCGACAGCGGCTCATCCTCGTCGGCCCCATGGGCGTGGTCGAAGTAGAGCAACGAGGGTGCCTGTACGACATCGACGCCGGCACGCGTGGCCCGTCCGGCCGCGTCCGTCCAGTCACGCCACGCCATGACGACCGGGTTCCCCGTGGGTACGCCCTCGTCGATGATCTCGTCCCAGCCGACTGGGCGCCGACCGCGCGAGGCGAGGTAGGTCGCGATCTCCCCCGTGAACCACCTCTGCAGGTCGGCCACGCCACCCAGCCCGAGGTCACGCCGCTGCGCCTGCGCGATCGGCGACGCCTCCCACTCGACCTTGGGCACCTCGTCGCCGCCGATGTGCACGTACGGCGCGTCGAACACGTCCAGCACCTCGGCCAGGATGTCCGTGCAGAACGTCAGCCCGGCCTCGTCCACCCGCAGCACCTCGGGATAGACGCCCCAGCTGCGGCCGACTCCCATCGCCGCGGGCTCGTACCCCAGCTCGGGGTACGCGGCCCGCGCCGCGCGCATGTGCCCCGGCATGTCGATCTCGGGGACGATCGTGACGCCCTTGCCCCGTGCGTACGACACCAGGTCCCGCAG
>JAYUEA010000542.1:0-9019 GCA_043739465.1 Propionibacteriaceae bacterium | reverse complement strand
GCCGCACGACGACGATCTGCCTCGGACTCGTCGGGTGTGCCGCCGCCCAGCTCTGGCTCGCGGCGAGCCACACGCTGGGCTCGGCGGCGGTCGCCGTGCTCGTCCTCGGCCTCTTCTTCGAGCTCTACGAGCCGCCGAGCCAGGCGATCATCGCCGACCTCACCGACGCGCAGTCGCGCCCGCTCGCCTTCGGGCTGCTCGCCTCGGCGATGGCCGCTGCCGGGGTCGGCGCCGGGCTGCTCGCCTCTTGGCTGGGCGGGATCACCCTGCGCTGGCTCCTCGTCGCCGACGCCGTCAGCTGCCTGCTCTGCGCAGCCACCGTGTGGCTCGTCGTCCGCGCGAGTGCCCACGAGCCCACCGGCAGCAGCGCCGTCGAGGCCGCAGCGGCCTGGCGCGACCGACGCCTGCTCCTCATGCTTGCAGCAGGGACCGGCTTCGCGATCCTCTACCTCCAGATCACGATGGCCCTGCCACTGACCCTGCCGGCGCGCGGGCTGCACGCTGCGCAGGCGGGCATCCTCTTCACCGTCTCGGCCGTGACCATCGTCGCCGGTCAGCCCCTGCTGCGCTGGCGACGCCTCCGCGACCGGTCCAGCTTCGAGTCGATGACGATCGGGTATGCCGTGCTGGCCGTCGGTCTCGCGGGCACCGGCCTGGCCACGACGTTGCCGGGCTTCGTCGCGGCCACCGTGATCTGGAGCATCGGCGACCTCCTGCTCCTCGGCCACTCGTGGAGCATCATCTCCGAGTTGGCCCCGGAGCGCGCACGGGCCAGCTACCTGGCCGTCTTCGGACTGTCCTGGGGCATCGCCGCAGTCATCGCGCCGCTCCTCGGGACCCAGCTCCTGACGCACGGCGGCCCTGCGCTTCTCTGGATCACCCTCGCCGCAGTGGCCCTCGTCCTCGCCGCCGTCCAGCCCGGCCTCGCGAGGCAGGTGAGGCCAGCGGACGCGAGCGGGAGGTGTGCGGGCCCGGCATCCCCACCCGGCATACCCGTTCTGCCGCGTCCACCACGAGTGCAGGGCCCCCCGTGACGGCATGGGGACCCTGCACTCGTTGCTGCGGAGGCGGCGAGATTTGAACTCGCGAGGGGTGTTATCCCCAACCCGCTTAGCAGGCGGGCGCACTAGGCCACTATGCGACGCCTCCAGCACCTGACATGCGCGGTGACCAGGAGCGAGCACAGGCTACCGGCGCGACGAGGACTTGACCAAAACCGCAGCACGGACAACCACGAGCAGGCCCTGCGGGTCGTGCGTGGTGGGGCCTTCGAGACCCGACAGGTATGCTCCCAAACTCAAGCAGGACGACTCACGAAAGGGCACGGATGTCCGCCGACGACCGGCGCAGGCAGCCTGAGGGCAACCGCGCCCTGCAGCGTCGAGCAGTGAGCCGCCAGGGTCGGCGTTCGCTCGGCCTGACCGCCCTGGCGCTCATCCCGGGCGCCGGCCTGACCCGCACTCGCTACCGCCGTTTCGGCTGGGTGCTGCTGGTGCTGTTCGTCCTCGGCCTCGTCGCCCTCGGGCTGCTCGTCGTCGGCAATGGCGTGATGGCGACGGCCCTGTCGGTCGCCGTGCAGCCCGACCTCCTGCTCACCATTGCCGGCATCGCCGTCCTCGCCGGCCTGGTCTGGATCTTCTCGATCATCTTGACCCACCGCGGGTCCGAGCCAACCGGGGCCGACACGGGCCTGCGCGTCGGTCTCCGGTTCTTCACTGCCCTGATGTGCCTGATCGTGGCGGCCCCCACGGTGCAGCTCGTGCGCTACGCCGCCATCCAGCGCGACGTCGTGGGCACCGTCTTCGCCGGCGGCAACACCCCGAGCAAGGACCACCCGACCGGGGCGAAGCCGAACCAGACGGACAAGGACGCCTGGAAGGGCGTGCCCCGGGTCAACATGCTGCTCATCGGGTCGGACGCCGGCAACGACCGCGTGGGCATCCGCACCGACTCGATGGTTGTCGCGAGCCTGGACACGAAGACGGGCAACACGGTGCTGATCAGCATCCCCCGCAACCTCCAGCGGGTCCCCTTCCCGATGAGCAGCCCGCTCTACCCGATGTTCCCCAACGGCTACTTCTGCCCCCAGGCCAAGCCCGGGGAGGAGTGTCTCATCAACGCCGTCTGGAACCTCGCGGTCGAGAACAAGGCCCTGTTCAAGAACGACCCGGATCCGGGTCTGACGGCGATCCGCGGTGTCATCGGCGAGGTGACCGGCCTGAGCATCGACTACTCGACCGTGATCGACCTCACCGGCTTCGAGTCGCTCGTCGAAGCCATGGGCGGCGTGCGGATCAACGTCACGGAGCGCCTGCCGATCAACGGCTACCACCTGAGCAATGGAGCGGTGGCCGGTGTGGAGGGCTGGATCGAGCCGGGCTACCAGCTGCTCGACGGCCACCAGGCCCTCTGGTTCGCCCGGTCCCGCCTCACCACCGACGACTTCTCCCGGATGCGCCGCCAGCGCTGTCTCATCGGGACGATCCTCGACCAGGTCAACCCGACGACCATGCTCAGCAAGTACCCCCAGCTTGCACAGGTCGCCAAGGACAACATCACCACCGACGTCCGCCTGGCCGACCTGCCGGCTTGGGTCGACCTCGTCCAGCGGGTCCAGAAGGGCTCGATCAGCTCCCTGACGTTCACCGAGGACAACATCAACACGACCCGCCCGGACTTCGTCAAGATCCGCGACCTGGTCGAGGCGGCCATCAACCCCCCGGCGCCGGAGAGCACGCCGACCGGCGGCACCTCGAGCACGTCGACGACGCCACCGAAGACCACGACGACGACTCCCAGCGGCACGACGACGCGGACGCCGGACGGAAGCATCGCCGTCAACGTGCGCGCGGCCTGCTGACCACGAGGCCTGCTGACCGCGAGGCCTGCTGACCGCGCCGCCGGTATGCCGTGGGGCGGGCTCCCGGGCCGGACGGGGTCAGCCTCGGGGCACCCCCCGGACGGCGAGCAGCGGGGCCCGGTCGCCCCTGATCGTCGCGACCATGTCGACGAGGCGGCGGGTCGCCCGCACGTCGTGGGCACGAAAGACGGTGGCGCCCAGCCAGGCGGCGATGGCAGTGGCCGCGAGGCTGCCCTCGAGGCGCTCCTCGGCGGGGAGGTCGAGGCTCTCGCCCACGAAATCCTTGCGGGACAGCGCCTGCAGCACCGGGAAGCCGAGCGCGACGATGTCCGCGGTGTGCCGCAGGACCTCGAGCGAGTGGGCCGTCGTCTTGCCGAAGTCGAGCGTCGGGTCGACCAGGATCCGCTGCCGGGCCACTCCCGCGTCGTGCGCGGCGGCGGCTCCTGCGCGCAGGGTCCGGACCACGTCCCGGACGACGTCGAGCCGGTCGGGGCCATAGCTGACGTCGACCGGGTCCGTCCTCGGCGCCAGACCGCCGGTGTGCGAGATGACGATGCCGGCACCAACCTCGGCGGCGACGTGGACGAGCTCGGGATCGTGCCCGGCCCAGGTGTCGTTGACGAGGTCCAGCCCGACCGGCGCGGCTGCCCGGGCCACCTCGGATCGCCAGGTGTCGAGGCTGAGGATGAGCCCCGGGTAGGAGCTGCGGGCGTGCTCGAGGAAGGGCAGCACCCGGGCGATCTCCTGCTCGGCGGAGACGACCTCACCCTCGGCCCCGGCGCGGACCCCGCCGACGTCGACGATGTCCGCCCCGAGGTCCACCGCTGCGGCGAGCGCCGCCTTCGCGGACTCGAGGTCGGCGTGCCGGTTGCCGGAGAAGAAGGAGTCGGGCGTGCGGTTGATGATGGCCATGACCGCAGGGTGGCCGGCGTCGAAGGTGCGGCCCCCCAGCACCAGTGCGGCGGGCCGGGGCAGGTCTGGCTCGCTCAGGGTCTCGGGCACCGGCCCATCGTGTCACCCGGGTCTCGCCCTCGGGCCCGGGCCCGAGGGCGGGACCACGGACGCCACGTGGCGGTTCTCAGGGGACGGCTTTCGCACCCCCACCGGCGAGCGCGCCCGGTGCCACCCTGATCGGCGACGAACAAGGCGCCGTCCACGGCTAGCGGCCGGTGTAGCCCGACGTAGGGGGCATCGGGTACCTTCAGGGTTGTCGCCCACTAAAGGGCTTTACTGGGGCCTGCTCTGCAGGCCCCATTTTCTTTTGGGTTCGGCTCTCCTGAAGGGACGCCGAGCGTCGTGGTTCGCGGGGACCGCGCGGGCTTGAGCATCCACTGACCAGGTTCTGCTTGAGCAGACGCACCGAACCAGCATCCCCGTTGGCAACGTGCACTTTGGTTATTGTTTCTGTAGGTAGTTCACCTACAGAATGAGGTAGTGTCATGGTGGTGAAGGGTCGTCGGGGCGCAACCGAGCCGGCGCTGCTTCGCGGGGTGTTGTTCACCCTGCGACGCAAGTGCGGTAAGCCCAGCTGCCGATGCGCCAGCGGGCCGGCGCATGAGAGCCCGGCGCTGGCGTATCCGTGCGGTGGCCGGACCAAGACGATGACGCTGACCGAGCAGGATGTGCCCAGGGTGCGCGTCGCACTCGAGCGCTACCGGCTCGCCCGCGAGGAGCTCGATGGCGCAGCAGACGCCGAGATCGCCGCGCTGCAGGCTCGGCTCACGGCACGGCGCCAGCAACGGCGGGGGTGAGCATGGCGACGAGACCATCCGAGGCTGCGCAGCCCGCCGCGTTCACCGGCTCGCGGGACCGGTTCGAGGCCGTGCTGTCCTGGCTGGAAGGCGAGCAGGCCGCCACCCTGAGTCACGGTGAGTTGGAGGAGCGGTTGCAGGTCGATGCCCGGGAGCTGTTCCGCCAGCTGCTGCAGGAGCATCTGGACCTGCGCGCGCAGACCGAAACCCGGATCGCCGATGTCATGGACGAAGGGCGGGTGCCGCGCCCGAGCGCCGAGACCGGGCATGCCCGCGCGCTGGCGACAGTCTTCGGAGGAGTCGAGGTGCGCCGGATCGCCTACCGCCGACGCGGACAGGCCAACCTGCACCCGGCCGACGCCGTGCTGAACCTGCCGACCGAGAAACACTCCCACGGGCTACGCCACCTGGCCGCCATCGAAAGCTCACGAGGCTCCTTCGACGGCGCCGTGCAAGCGATCGAGCGGGCCACCGGACAACAGCTCGGGAAACGGCAGGTCGAAGACCTCGCCGCACGGGCCGCCGTCGACTTCGACACCTTCTACGCCCACCGAGACCCCCCAGCCGGCGCGGCAGGCGACCTGCTGGTGTTGTCCTGTGACGGCAAGGGTGTCGTGATGCGTCCCGGTGCACTACGCCCGGCGACCGCCAAGGCCGCCGCGACGACCAACCCGAAGCTGGCGACCAGGCTCTCCAAAGGCGAGAAACGAGGCCGGAAACGGATGGCCGAGGTCGGTGCGATCTACGACACCACACCGATTCCTCGTACCCCGGCCGACATCCTGCCGGGCAACGACACGCAACGCCGCGACGCCAGTCCCGGACCGAGCGCACGCAACAAGTGGCTGACCGCCAGCGTCGTGGACGACGCCGCCAGCGTCGTCGCCGCGATCTTCGACGAGGCCGACCGGCGCGACCCCGACCATGCCCGCACCTGGGTCGCACTGGTAGACGGCAACAACCACCAGATCGACCGGATCCACGCCGAAGCCCGCTCCCGCAAGGTGGCGGTGCCGATCATCATCGACTTCGTCCACGTCCTGGAATACCTGTGGAAGGCTGCCTGGTGCTTCCACGCCGAAGGTGACCCGGCCGCCGAGGCATGGGTCCGCCGGCACGCCCAGAGCGTCCTCGCCGGCGGCGCCACCCGCGTCGCCGGCACCCTCCGGCGGGCCGCCACCAGAGCCGGCCTGGAACCCGCCCGACGGGCGGGCTCCGACACCTGCGCCACCTACCTGACCAACAAACGCGCCTACCTGGACTACCCGACCGCCCTCAAGCAGGGCTGGCCGATCGCCACAGGCATCATCGAAGGAGCCTGCCGCCACCTCGTCAAAGACAGGATGGACATCACCGGCGCCCGCTGGGGACTACACGGCGCCGAAGCAGTCCTCAAACTGCGGGCACTCCACTGCAACGACGACTTCGACACCTACTGGAGTTACCACCTCGCCCAAGAACAACAACGCGTCCACCAATCCCGCTACGCCGACAACACCGTTCCGAAGGCCGCATAATGTCCCTTCAGAAGAGCCACACCCTTTTCTTTTGGGGGGCTCCGTGCGAATTCCGTCATCTTCGTGGACGCCGGGTACCTCTTCAGCGCAGGCAGCGAATTGTTGGCCGGGAGAGTGCAACCACGCGAACGGCTGACGCTGGATCGTCCGGACAGTCTCCTCGCGACCCTGAAGGATCACAGTCAGGCACTGTGGGACGGCGAGCCCCTGAGGCTCCTGCGAACTTACTGGTATGACGGCGCTCGGGAAGGCCTACCGTCCGCGTCCCAAATAGCCATCGGCGATCTACCCCGCGTGAAGCTCCGCCTCGGGAGAGTGAGTGGCGGCGGGCAGAAAGGCGTGGATGGACTTATCATCCTCGACCTGATCACGCTTGCCCGCAACAGGGCTGCTGACGTGGTGCTCCTGTTGAGCGGGGACGAAGACCTCCGTGAGACGGTGCTCCACGCGCAGAGCTACGGGGTCACGGTCGTCGTCGCAGGGTTCCCACCGACGGCTCAGCAGCGACAGTCCGTGTTGCTGCTGAGGGAGGCTGACCACACGATTTACCTCAACGCCTCGGATCTCAGCGACACGCTCCTCGTCAAGGACGAAGGGACCAGGGCATCGGCCAACGAGGCCGGGACCAGCCCAGATGCGGCGATCTCCATGCCCCCGCCCGAGGAGACGAATCAGCTCCTCGACAAGATATGCAGATCCGTTGTGACCGACCCCCGGTTCCAAGCTGGCCCCATATCCGAGACGCGCGGTGGCCAAGCTAGGCTCATTTCACGCGCAGATCGAGTGTTGGTTGCCCGGTTGGCGGAGGCGACGGGCATCTTCCCGGTCGACCCCGATCTCTTGGGCCGAGCCCGTGAGCGGTGCGTCGCCATCTCGCAGGAGGGGCCGGAGGTGCCGGGGGGGTAACGCCAGCACAACCAAGCCCCTCATCTTGGTGCCCATCGTTGGTGAATCGACAACGAAGCGGTCCTCATGGGATGGCTTTCACACCCACTGACCGAGCGGCCGCCGCGAGGCGCATGTCGAACGTGAGCATCTCGGTGGCCCCCAGAACAAGGGCCGCCGCGAGGTGGATGGCGTCCAGGCTTCGCAGGGTGGGCGGGCCGATCCAACGGGCACGTGTCAACACGGTCTCATCGAGTGGCAGTTCCGCAATCCCCGACAGCGCCGCGTCGACCTGAGCCTCGGCGTCTGCGGGGCGGGCACGCAGCACCGATCGTGTGACCTCCACCCAGGTCAACGTCGATGCGGCAATCAGATCACCCGAATTGACCCGCGACCTGAGAGTGCTGCCCACAAGATCAGTCTCAGCTTCCAGAAAGATGCGCTTCAGCGCCGCGCTGGAGTCCACATAGAGCACGTTCACCGATCGTCGCGATCGAGCAGGTCCATCGTGGTCACGCCGTCTGGGAGCGGAATCGCTGCAACAGCATCTCGAAAGGGCTGCGGCGGCTTGACCAATCCCGACTGCACCGCACGAGCTAGCGCACTCGATGCGTTCACCAGACCGAGCTCCTTAGCAATCGCCGTACGGACGATCTCCTGTTGGGACTGCCCCCTGGAGTCGGCTGCCTGACGTAGGGCGTGTGCCATCTCGTCACTGAGACGCAGGTTGGTACTCACATCGAGAATGGTACTACTTTCCACCGTCGTATGGTACCGACCCTGGGATCACGGTGAAGCCTGTCCGTCCGACATCAACGCCATCCTGGATGCGCCTGGCGCGGTCATCACCACCTCCACCCGCCCTGACAACTTGACCGCCGCGCCTGAGGCGCGCGCGAAGGTGGGACCAGTGGCCGTCTTCGACCCGCAGGGGCTCGCACCCGGCATACCCTCATCGACTCGGTGGTCTCCGATCCGGGGGTGCGAAAGCCCTCAGACCGCCATGATCCGTGCCAAGGCACTCACCGCCGGCGCCGCGGCGGGCACCAACGACTCCAACTTCTGGCAGTCATCCGCGGAGCGGGCGGTGCGCTGCCTGCTCCACGCGGCCGCGCTGGGCGATCGCACCTCCGCCGACCTGTATCTATGGTCGCTGTCGGCCGCGCATGCCCGCGAGGCAGTGATGATCCACCCACCCACCCGCTGGCGGCGCTGTCCTGGCATCAGGGCCTCGAGGCGATCGTGGGTGCCGACCAGAAACAGCGGGACTCCGTGTGGGCCATGGTCGCCATCGCCTTCGCCTCACTGGCCGACCCCAGAGTGCTGGACGCGGTGTCGCCTGGGCTCGGCGAGCAGTTCGACCCTGAAGCATTCCTCCGGCTTTGGCTCAACGCTGGCGTGCCCGCCACCCAGGCCGCCGAGTGGGCCGGGCACAGCGTCGCCGTCCTGCTCAGGGTCTATGCCAAGTGCATCGCCGAGCAGGAGGACAGCGCTCAGCAGCGCGTGGAGATAGCCCTGAATTCGTTCACGAATAAGTCCACAGCCGCCGACAGATGACCCGACAGCGCCTGCCACAGCCGGATGAGATGACGAACGTCGCGCCGGTAGCGCGATGTCCAGGAGAAACCAAGAGTGGGCCGTGCACAGAGCAAGTACTCAACGGTGAGAAGTCGACATACGGCCGCATCAGCTCGGTGCTGGTCGGGATCACCCGGCATCGGCCCGACGACGAAGAACGAGGACGGGTCACCGTGACCGCGGTACTTTCGGAAGACCTCGGCGATGGAGTCGAACGACGACAACATTTGTCCCCACAAGTGGGTACAATCGTTGTTATGGCTGGTTCGACGCTCGTCCGACTCGGCTCCATCGCGGAACGCCGATGGGGTCTGGTCACCACGGCCCAGGCCGAAGATGCCGGAGTCTCACGCAAGCAGCTCTCCCGAATGGCTTCCTCAGGTGCGATCGAACGCGTAACGCAGGGCGTCTACCGCATGGCGGGGGCG
>JAYUEA010000541.1:0-9021 GCA_043739465.1 Propionibacteriaceae bacterium | reverse complement strand
ACCAGACCAGCATCGTCAAGGAGAAGCAGCGCGAGCAATGGTTCCGGGACGAGGCCTACGGGATGGTGCGCTGGCTCGGCAAGGAGATCTTCGTGCAGCCGCGTCGGGTGATGGCCCGGATCGAGGCCGCCCTTGGATGAGCCGCACGAAACCAGGGATATGCGAGGGCCACGGGATCGGGCACCAGCCCGCCCTCACCAAGTCCGGGTTCTCGGCCCCTTCAAGGGCTCATACCCCGGGCTTCGTGAGGTTCACAGCGAATGGATGCGCGGGCGGCCTTCATAGCCCGAAGTTCGTGCGGTCCTGCCGCTCGAGGCGTTGCGAGCCTCGGCTTTCCGGCCCAATCGTGCGACTCCCGCGGCGCGGGTCCACGCCCACGTTGACTCCGTCGCGTAGATTCCTGTGCATGGCGACCCGGGCACCTTCCCCGCCTCGGTCCCGCAGCTCGTCGTCGACCACGCGGGCTGCTTCGGGATCGAGAAGCAGCGGGAGCAAGACCACCAAGACCAGGACGCGCTCTCGCGCGCGTACGGCACCGCCCCCGGGCGCGCTCCGTACCCTCGGCCGCGGCCTCGCGGCCATCTGGCGCGGTGTCGCCCGCGGACTCGGTGGGCTCGCGCGTGGCATGGGCCACGGCGCCCGTGACCTCGACCCGGGCCTGCGCCGCGACGGTGCCGGCCTGTTCCTCGTCGCCGTCGCCATCGTCGTCGTCGCCGTGTTCTGGTTCCAGATCCCCGGTCCGGTCGGCAACGCGATGCGCCAAGGGATCGAGTCGGCGGTGGGCGTCGCCGCCTACGCCACCCCGTTCCTGCTCGCCGTCATGGCGTGGCGCACGCTGCGGCACCCGGATCGCAACGGTCCCTGGGGCCGCCAGTTCGTCGGCTGGACCGCGGTCGTGCTCGGAACGCTCGGCGTCGTACACATCGCGAACGGCCTTCCTCGGCCGGCGAACATGGCCGCGGTGCGTCAGGCGGGCGGCATCGTCGGCTTCCTGTCGAGCTCCTTCCTCGCCGACCTGCTCACGCGGTGGGTCGCCGCCCCGTTGCTCGTCCTGCTCGCGCTGTTCGGCGCGCTGGTCGTCGTGGGCCGTCCCATCAACGACGTCGTGACGGGCGTGCGGTCGCTGGTCGCACGGATCGCGCCCCGTGAGCCGAAACCCGCTCTGAGCTTCGGCGTCGACGAGGCGTACGACACCCCGTTGCTGGCCGACGACCAGGAGGACGAGTACGAGCCTGAGCCTGCCGCGCTGACCAAGCCGGTGACGGCAGGCCTCGCGAAGAGTCATGAGCCGGAGCTTCCCGCGCCGGTGCACAGCAGCGCGCCGTTGCGCAGCGAGCAGCAGATGCTGTCCGGCGACGTCGCGTACCTGCTCCCCGATCCCGCCACCCTCCGCGCCGGCAGCGTGCCCAAGGCACGCACCCAGGCGTCGGACCTGGTCGTGGGCAGCCTCAGCGAGGTACTGCGCCAGTTCGAGATCGACGCGTCGGTCACGGGCTACACGCGTGGCCCGACGGTCACCAGGTACGAGGTCGAGCTGGGCCAGGCCGTCAAGGTCGAGAAGGTCACCGCACTGAGCCGCAACATCGCGTACGCGGTCGCGTCCCCCGACGTCCGCATCCTGTCTCCGATCCCCGGCAAGTCGGCCATCGGCATCGAGATCCCCAACAAGGACAAGGAAGTCGTCTCGCTCGGCGACGTCCTGCGGTCGGCGGTCGCCCGCAACGACCACCATCCGATGACGGTCGGCCTCGGCAAGGATGTCGAGGGTGGCTACGTCGTGGCGAACATGGCGAAGATGCCCCACCTGCTCGTGGCCGGCGCCACCGGCTCGGGAAAGTCGAGCTTCATCAACTCGCTCATCACATCGGTCCTCATGAGGGCGACGCCCGACGAGGTGCGGATGCTGCTCGTGGACCCCAAGCGCGTGGAGCTGAACCACTACGAGGGCATCCCTCACCTGGTCACGCCCATCATCACGAGCGCCAAGAAGGCCGCCGACGCGCTGCAGTGGGTCGTACGCGAGATGGACCAGCGCTACGACGACCTCGCAGCGTTCGGGTTCCGTCACATCGACGACTTCAACAAGGCCGTACGTGCGGGTCAGGTCAAGCCGCTGCCCGGCTCTGAGCGGGTCGTCGCGGCCTACCCGTACCTGCTGATCATCGTCGACGAGCTGGCCGACCTCATGATGGTCGCCCCGCGTGACGTCGAGGACTCGATCGTCCGCATCACACAGCTGGCGCGCGCCGCCGGCATCCACCTGGTGCTCGCGACGCAGCGGCCGTCCACGGACGTCGTCACGGGCCTGATCAAGGCGAACGTGCCGTCGCGCCTGGCGTTCGCTACCAGCTCGATGACCGACTCGCGCGTCATCCTCGACCAGCCGGGCGCCGAGAAGCTCGTCGGGCAGGGCGACGGTCTGTTCCTGCCGATGGGTCAGAGCAAGCCCGTACGTGTGCAGGGGGCGTGGGTCACCGAGCAGGAGATCCGGCAGGTCGTGGCCGACGTGTCCGCGCAGCTGGGCCCGCAGTACCGCGAGGACGTGACTGTCGTGCCGGAGGCTACGACGAGGGTGGCCGAGGACATCGGCGACGATCTCGAGCTCGTGCTCGAGGCCGCACAGCTCATCGTGAACCTGCAGCTCGGGTCGACCTCGATGCTTCAGCGCAAGCTGCGCGTGGGCTTCGCGAAGGCCGGTCGGCTCATGGACATCCTGGAGACCCGAGGGGTCGTCGGGCCGTCCGAGGGTTCGAAGCCGCGCGAGGTGCTCGTGAAGACTGACGAGCTCGACGACGTCCTGGCCAATTTATCGCACGGCTCGGCAGGCTCCGTGCGGTAGGTTGACCCGGTGCCAGCCACCCGAGTCGCCGTCGTCACCCTCGGGTGTGCGCGCAACGAGGTGGACTCCGAGGAGCTCGCCGGACGGCTGCTGGCAGGTGGCTTCGAGCTCGTCGCCGAGCCCGAGGACGCCGACGCCGTGCTCGTCAACACCTGCGGGTTCATCGACGCCGCCAAGAAGGACTCGGTCGACACGCTGCTGGCCGCCGCGGACCTCAAGCAGAGCGGTCGTACGAAGGCCGTGGTGGCTGTCGGCTGCATGGCTGAGCGGTACGGGTCCGAGCTGGCCGAGGCGATGCCGGAGGCCGATGCCGTACTCGGGTTCGACAGCTACGGCGACATCGCGGAGAGGCTGACGGCCATCGTCGCAGGCGCGCGTCCCGCCTCGCACCAGCCCACCGACCGGCGCAGGCTGCTGCCCTTGTCACCGGTGGCGCGGCCCAAGGCTTTGGCCGGCATCTCCGTACCAGGGTTCGGCGACCTCACGGGTCCGGCCAGTGGGCCTCGCATCGTGCGGTCCAGGCTCGGCAACGGCCCGTCCGCACCCCTCAAGATCGCCTCCGGCTGCGACCGACGGTGCGCCTTCTGCGCGATCCCGTCGTTCCGCGGCTCGTACGTCTCCCGGCCCATCGACGACGTGGTCACCGAGGCCCGCTGGCTCGTCGAGCACGGCGTGCGCGAGGTCTTCCTGGTCAGCGAGAACACCTCGTCGTACGGGAAGGACCTGGGCGACCCTCGCGCCCTGGAGGCGCTCCTCGGCGCGCTGTCGAAAGTCGATGGCCTCGACTGGATCCGGCTCAGCTACCTTCAGCCCGCCGAGGTGAAGCCGAGCCTGCTCGACGCGATCCTGCGCACGCCGACGGTGGTGGACTACTTCGACATCCCGTTCCAGCACGCGTCGGCCGACGTGCTGCGCCGCATGCGCCGATTCGGCGACGCTGATGCGTTCCTCGACCTGCTCGCCAGGATCCGTACGGTCTCGCCGCTGGCAGGCGTCCGGAGCAACGTCATCGTCGGCTTCCCCGGCGAGACCGACGCCGATCACGAGGTGCTGCGGGACTTCGTGGCGGCCGCGGACCTCGACGTGCTCGGCGTGTTCGCGTACTCGGACGAAGAGGGCACCGAGGGTGCCACGTTGGAGGACCACGTGCCCGACGAGGTGGTCGAGGAGCGTCGCGCGAACCTCAGCGACCTCGCGCTGATCCTCATGGAGGACCGCGCCTCGCGACGTGTCGGCGAGTCCGTGGAGGTCCTCGTCGAGGGCCTCGAGGACGGCCGCTGGAAGGGCCGGGCCCGATTCCAGGGACCGGACGTGGACGGCGCCACGTACCTCGACGGTGAGCACCGCGCCGGTGACATCGTCACCGCGACAGTGACAGACTGCGAGGGCATCGATCTCGTCGCAGCAGGAGGATCGTGACCGAACACGTCGTCGCCGACGGCCCCGCAGATGTGGAGGGGCACTGGCTGAACGTCCCCAACGGTCTGACTGCCCTCCGGCTGCTGCTGGTGCCGGTCTTCGCGTGGATGCTGCTGTCACACCCGCACGACGACCTGTGGCGGTGGGGCGCGGCGGTTGTCTTCGTGATCGCGAGCATCACCGACATCATCGACGGTCGGGTGGCCCGCAAGTACGGGCTGGTGACGCGCTTCGGGAAGCTGTGGGACCCGATCGCCGACAAGGCGCTGACGGGCATGGCTCTGGTCGGTCTCAGCATCATCGGCGAGCTGCCCTGGTGGATCACCATCGTGATCCTGGTCCGCGAGTGGGGCATCACGCTGCTGCGGTTCCTGATCCTCAAGTACGGGGTCATGGCCGCCAACCGCGGGGGCAAGCTGAAGACGGTCGTCCAGAGCGTGGCGATCGTCTGGTACTTGCTGCCGGTGCCCTCCTGGTTGCACGCGATGGGCGTCGTCGTCATGTGGGCGGCCCTCATGCTCACCGTGCTCACGGGGCTCGACTACTGCCGCGAGGCGTACGTGCTTCGGAAGAAGGCACAGGCAGCGTGACCGCCGCCGCCGTGGTGGCGGGGCTCGTCCGCCGCGAGGAGACCGTGGCGACGTGCGAGTCGCTCACCGGCGGACTGGTCTGCGCCGAGCTGACGACCGTGGCGGGTTCGAGCGCGGTCGTACGCGGGGGCCTGGTCACCTACGCGACCGACCTCAAGACCTCGCTCGCAGCGGTTCCGGCCGAGCTGGTGTCGCAGCAGGGGGTCGTGTCGTGCGACGTGGCGGAAGCCATGGCTCAGGGCGCTCGTGCCGCGTGCGGAGCAACGTGGGGGATCGGCACCACGGGCGTCGCCGGGCCGGACCCGCTCGACGGCCGGCCGCCGGGCACGGTCTGCATCGCGATCGCAGGGCCGGACGGAGCCGTGAGCGTGGAGGAGCTTTTCGCCGGAGACCGTGCGGAGGTTCGCCGCCGTACCGTGGCGGCAGCGCTCGACCTCCTTGCCCGGTGCCTGGGTGCAGCACGCTCCCGCCAGGCCTGACGCGCGATTCGCCCACGGCGGAACCTCCACGCCGTGGTTGCCGGGGACGGGTACAGTTTCCGCATGCCTAATGTCCGTGACGCCGCACCGCTGATGCGGGAGGTCCTGGGGGAGTCGCTGCGAGAGCAGCGCACCGGCCAGGGTCGCACGCTGCGCGAGGTGTCCCACGACGCGCGCGTCAGCCTCGGCTACCTCTCGGAGATCGAGCGGGGCCAGAAGGAGGCGTCCTCGGAGCTGCTCGCCGCCATCTGCGGTGCGCTGGACCTCCCGTTGTCACTCGTGCTGGACGACGTGTCCCACCGGCTGGCGGCCTACGAGTCTGTCGCGCTGCTGCCGCTCGTCCCCGTCGCCGCTGCCTGACGTGCGGGAAGCCGAGCTCTGGCGCAGGCTCGAGACCGCTCTCGGGAGGGTGTACGCGAAGGCGTGGGCCGACCAGGTCGTGCTCGCCGATCTCGGCAGCCGCACCGTCACAGAAGCGATCTCCGCAGGCCTTGATCACAAGGCCATCTGGCGTGCAGCGTGGGACAAGCTCGAGCTCGCACCGAAGGAACGCTGACTCCCCGAGAAGACCGTTCGTTGACTTCGCGACACGCCGTCCGGCGCGTGCGTTGTTCGAACATATGTTCGGTAAGTTCTCCACATCGGTCCTCGATCGCACCCGTTGTCCACAGGTTTCGACGAGGCTGACGAAATGTCAGTGGGCCTGCCTACTGTCCTGTGGTGAGGGCCCGCGGAGGGTCGAAGAGACGATGGAAGGACACCCCAATGGCGGTGGCAGATCGCGCCAAGGCGCTCGAGGCAGCACTCGCACAGATCGAGAAGCAGCACGGCAAGGGTTCGGTGATGCGGCTCGGTGATCGTGTCGGGATTCCGATGGACATCATCCCCACGGGATCGATCGCGCTCGACATCGCGCTGGGCATCGGCGGGTTGCCGCGTGGCAGGGTCGTCGAGATCTATGGTCCGGAGTCGAGCGGCAAAACGACAGTCGCGCTTCATGTGGTGGCCAACGCCCAGGCGGCCGGCGGCATCTGCGCCTTCATCGACGCGGAGCACGCGCTCGACCCCGACTATGCGAAGAAGCTCGGCGTCGACACCGACGCCCTGCTGGTCAGCCAGCCCGACAACGGCGAGCAGGCGCTCGAGATCGCGGACATGCTGGTCCGCTCCGGCGCCCTGGCGCTCGTCGTCATCGACTCGGTGGCCGCGTTGACGCCTCGCGCCGAGATCGAGGGCGAGATGGGCGACAACCACGTCGGTCTGCACGCACGGCTCATGAGCCAGGCACTGCGCAAGATGACCGGTGCGCTCAGCAACACGAACACGACCGCGATCTTCATCAACCAGCTCCGCGAGAAGATCGGCGTCATGTTCGGCTCGCCCGAGACGACGACCGGAGGGCGGGCGCTCAAGTTCTACTCGTCGATCCGCCTCGATGTGCGTCGGATCGAGACGCTCAAGGACGGCACCGACATGGTCGGGAACCGCACCCGCGTCAAGGTCGCCAAGAACAAGGTCGCCCCGCCCTTCAAGCAGGCGGAGTTCGACATCCTTTACGGGGAGGGCATCTCCAAGGAGGGCAGCATCATCGACCTCGGCGTCGAGCACGGCATCATCCGCAAGGCGGGCGCCTGGTTCACCTATGGTGCCGACCAGCTCGGCCAGGGCAAGGAGAACGCCCGCACGTTCCTCAAGGCCAACCCGGCGATGGCCAACGAGATCGAGCACCTGATCCTCGCCAAGGTGGGCATCGGTGCCGACGGGGTGGCTGCGAAGGCAGCAGCAGCTGCGGAGCGCATCGACCCGGTCACGGGCGAGGTGGACTTCTGACCCCGTCGGGCTCGCTGACACCGGACCCGGAGGCTCTAGCCGCGCTGCGAGACGCATGGACCCAGGTTCAGGCGATGGCTCAGGGAGGCGAGGCGCCTGGATCTCCTCCTGAGTCGGACACGTCCGGAGAGGACGAGGCCGGGCCTGAGGCCGATGCGGTGGCAGTCGCCCGCCAGATCGCATTGCGAAGGCTGTCGGTGCGTGCCCGCTCCCGCATGGAGCTGGCACAAGACCTGGCTAGGCGTGAGGTGCCTCCCGATGCGGCCGCACAGGTGCTGGATCGGTTCACCGAGGTGGGCCTCATCGACGACGCGGCATTCGCTGCCCAGTGGGTGGAGAGCCGTGGCTCGCGTTTAGGCGCGAGTCGGCTGAAGCAGGAGCTACGGCACAAGGGCATTGCCGACGAGCACATCGCGGATGCCGTGGGTGGCCGCGACGATGACGCCGATCTCTCCGCGGCGCGTGCCCTGGCGCAGCGCAAGGTCGCCACCATGGGACGCCTCGACCGGACGGTCCGCGAACGGCGCCTCGGAGCCATTCTGGGGCGTCGTGGATTCTCGACAGGAGTCATCCGACGCGTACTTGCGGAGGTTCGGGACCCCGCGGATGGCGTGGGGGACTGATCTCACACGGGGATCGGCCTGTAGGTTGTCACCCACCGCAGCCACCCATCTGAAGGAGCGACGTGCCGAACCGAGGAGGTCTGAGCGAGCTCGATCTCCTCATCATCGCTCTCCTGGTCGTGGCGGTCATCGCGGCCGTGGTCATGGCGGTCCTCTGGGCCAGGGTGCTCGAGAAGTTCCGGGAGTCCAAGCTGTCCCAGACAGACCTGGACCGGCGAGCCCGTGATGACCGCGACGACTTCCGCGTGGAGCGCGAAGCCGTCGTGCGTCGCGAGACGCTGGTCGCCGAGCGGGAGGCCCGTGCGACCGAGACCTCAGCAGCGATCGATGAGAGAGCTGGGCGCGTCGATGCTCTGGAGGCCGAGGTCCGCGGTCGGGCGGCCGACATCGACAAGGCCCACGACGAGGCCGTACGTGAGCTGGAGCGGGTGGCAGGGCTGACCCGGGGCGATGCTCTCGCGAGAATCATGGAACGCGCCGAGCACGACGCCCGGCTGCGGGCGGCCGCGATCGCCCACGACATCGAGCAGGCCGCCCGCGCCACCGCCGAGAAGCAGGCCTCGTCCATCGTGGTCACGGCGATGCAGCGGTTGGCGACCGAGCAGACCGCGGCATCCGTGGTCGTGACGGTCGACCTTCCGTCCGAGGACATGAAGGGCCGCATCATCGGCCGGGAGGGTCGCAACATCCGGGCCTTCGAGCAGGTGACCGGCGTCAACGTCCTGGTCGATGACACGCCCGGCAGCGTGCTGTTGTCCTCCTTCGACCCCGTTCGCCGCGAGACCGCACGCGTCGCGCTCGAGGAGCTCGTCGCCGACGGTCGCATCCATCCGCAGCGCATCGAGGAGGTCTACGAGCGGAGCAGGTCCGCAGTCGACGACCGCATCGATGCCGCCGCTCGTGAGGCGCTCGCCAGCATGGGCATCAGCGACCTTCATCCCGACCTCGTGCCCGTCGTGGGTGCGCTGCACTACCGCACCTCCCACGGCCAGAACGTGCTGGCCCACGTCATCGAGTGCGGTCATCTGGCAGGGATGATCGCCGCAGAGCTCGGACTCGACGCGGCCTTCTGCCGTCGGGCGGCGTTCCTGCACGACATCGGCAAGGCCGTCACCCACGAGCATGAGGGGTCTCACGCCCGGGTGGGTGCAGATCTTGCCCGCCGCCACGGCGAGCACGCCGACATCGTCCATGCCATCGAGGCCCACCACAACGAGGTCGAGCCGCACTCGGTCGAGGCC
>JAYUEA010000540.1:0-2998 GCA_043739465.1 Propionibacteriaceae bacterium | reverse complement strand
GCCCGAAAGGCTGTGCGCGTGGGAGTGGGCGTGGGTCATCGCGCGGGTACGCGAAACGCCCGCCCTGTTCGTACAGGGCGGGCGTCCGGTGTGTAGAGGTCAGGCAGCGACGACGTTCACCGTGATGTGTGCGGTGACCGCGTCGTGGAGCTTGATGCCCACAGTGTGTGCGCCGGTCGTCTTGATCGGCTTCGTGACGACGACCGAGCGCTTGTCGAGGGCCGGGCCACCGGCCTTCTTGACCGCGGCGACGAGGTCGGCCGGGGTGACGGCACCGTACAGGTTGCCGTCCTTGCTGCCCGCGCGAGCGGAGAGCTCGACGCCCAGACCCTCGAGCTGGGTCCGTACCTGTGCGGCGTGCTCGATGCCACGGATCTCGCGAGCGTCGCGCGCCCGCTGGATGCCGTCGATCTGCTTGGCGGCGCCCTTGGTCCACGTGATGGCGTAGCCCTGCGGGAGCAGGAAGTTGCGGCCGTAGCCGGACTTGACGTCAACGATGTCGCCGGCGATGCCGACCTTGTTCACGGCGGCGGTGAGGATGAGCTTCATGTCGCAGTGTTCCTTTCTCAGCGGGCGGTCGACGCGTACGGCAGCAGGGCTAGCTCGCGTGCGTTCTTGACGGCGATCGCGATCTTGCGCTGATCCTGGACAGAAAGACCGGTCACCCGGCGGGCGCGGATCTTCCCACGCTCGGAGATGAACTTGCGGAGCAGGGCGATGTCCTTGTAGTTGACACTGCCGATGCGGACCGACTTCATCGGAACGATCTTCTTCTTGTTCACCGGCTTGCGCTGTGGTGAGGCCATTGTGGTGCTCTCCTTCATGAGCCCGGCTTGCGCCGGAATGTGCCTGTGCTCGCGTACGAGCGGGATGTGGTGTTCTACAGAGTTGCGGTGTTGCAGGTCAGAGTTACAGGTCAGAACGGGGGCTCGTCGGACTGCGCCGACGCCCATGGGTCGTTGTCGGCAGGACGGGCGGTCGGCTGACCTCCGCCGTTGCCAGCATTGCCAGCGTTGCCGGCGTTGCCGGCATTGCCGCTCCAGCCGCCGCCCTCGTTTGAGGCGGGACGGTTGCTGGAGCCGGAGCCCTGCGACCAGCCGCCGCCACCGCCCTGGCCACCGGAACCGGTGGTCGTGCGCGTGACCTTGGCAGTGGCGTTGCGGAGGGCGGGGCCGACGTCCTCGACGTCGACCTCGAAGACGGTGCGCTTCTCGCCAGAGTTCGTCTCGTACGAGCGGCTCTTCAGCCGACCGGACACGATGACCCGCATGCCCTTCTGAAGGGACTCGGTGACGTTCTCCGCGTACTGGCGCCACACTTCGCAGTTGAGGAACAACGTGTCCTGGTCGCGCCACTCGCTCGTCTGGCGATCGAAGACGCGCGGCGTCGAGGCCACGGTGAACTTCGCGACGGCGTGCCCCGACGGGGTGAACCGAAGCTCAGGATCGGCAGTCAGGTTGCCGATGAGCGTGATGGGCGTATCCCCAGCCATGAAGGTCCTCCAAACTCGTGGTGTCAGTGCCTAAGCCTGCCCCGAGCCACTGACATTCGCCAGTGGCCCTGTGGACAAGTCACTTGGCGTCGGGCCGGAAGACCTTGTTGCGCAGGATCTTGTCGTCGAGCGTGAGCCGGCGGCTCAGCTCGCTGACGACTGCGGGCTCGGCGGACACCTGGACGAAGACGTAGACGCCCTCGACCTTGTACGCGTTCTGCGAGTCGTTCTTGATGCGGTAGGCGAGGCGACGACGGCCGGCGAGGTCGGTGTTGACGACCGTGCCACCACCGTCGGTGATCACCTTGAGATGGGTTTCGATGAGCGTGGGGACCTGGCGATCGTCGACTTCAGGATCGACGATGATGGCCACTTCGTATGAACGCATGCGCGGGCTCAACCTCCTCTGGTCTTCGCGGCCACGAGCGTGTCCCGTGGCAGGAGGGCGGATGCTGCAAGCCAGTCCCGATCTGCGGGACAGCCAACGGTTCAGGGTAGTCGTCGGCCTCACGCGTTGTCGAACCGGTGCCCGCAGGACTCCCCCACGTCGATCAAGAACCCTGCGTCACTGGCCCCCCTCAGGGCTGCAGGCATATCTTGCACGATCCAGAATCTCTGTGGCAATGAGGAAAAGTAATCCTCACTTGTCCCAACGCGGCCATCTGACGACCCTGCGTCGACGGCTCCGAGTCGTCCATGATCGAATGCGGTAGTCGCGTCAACATTCAGGAGAGCAATGACCCGCATCGCCGTCCCGACGGAAGTCAAGAACAACGAGTTCCGGGTCGCCATCACGCCGGTGGGCGTCAACGAGCTCGTACGAGCAGGGCACGAGGTGTTCGTACAGGCCGGTGCCGGTCTCGGCTCCTCCATCAGCGACGACGACTACGCGGCGCAAGGAGCGACCATCGTCGAAGGTGCCGACGCCACGTGGGCGATCGGCGAGATCGTGCTCAAGGTCAAGGAGCCAGTCGCAGCCGAGTACCACCGGCTGCGCAGCGACCTCAGGCTGTTCACGTACCTTCACCTCGCCGCCGACCAGGCCGGCACCGAGGCGCTGCTCAAGGCGGGCACGACGGCGATCGCGTACGAGACGGTACAGCTCCCGTCCGGCCTGCTGCCCCTGCTGTACCCGATGAGTGAGGTCGCCGGCTGCCTCGCCCCGCAGGTCGGCGCGCACTCGATGATGAAGCCCGAGGGCGGAATCGGCGTGCTCATGGGTGGCGTAGGCGGCGTCGCGAACGCCAAGGTCGTCATCCTGGGCGCCGGCACAGCCGGCCAGAACGCAGCCAACATCGCCATCGGCATGGGCGCCGAGGTCACGCTGCTCGACACCAACCTGGACACGCTGCGGATGAGCTTCTGGCGGTACGGGAACCGGGTGCGGCAGATCGCGTCCAGCTCGCTGGCGATCCGGTCCGAGGTGCTCGACGCGGACATGGTGATCGGTACGGTGCTGATCCCCGGCGCGCGCGCTCCCAAGCTCGTCACGAACGACCTGGTGGC
>JAYUEA010000539.1:0-2999 GCA_043739465.1 Propionibacteriaceae bacterium | reverse complement strand
GGTCGGTCCGGTCGTTGAACTGGCCCACGACGCCAGCGATCGGCGTCGGCAGCGCGACGTCCTTGGCAGGCTGCAGCGTCGAGATCCCGTCGAAACGGTGGTGGTCGCACCCGTTCGGGAACACCACGGGCTGCTGCTCACCCCGCCGCAGTGTGTCGGCGAGCTCCTTCGTGACGGCGAGCACGAGGTCCGCGTGGGTGAGGTTCCTCTCCCGGGCGGCATGGAGGTACGAGGGCGACATCCTCCACAGCGGGGCGGCTGCGACGAAGTCGTCGGTCGCCAGGTAGATCCGCGGGGCGGGTCCCTCACCGATCGTCGCGAGCAGGGGCTCGGTCGCCGAGCAGATCCAGGCCAGGGGAGACTCCCCGGTGTCTCGGAGACGGGCACGAGCGGCCTGCGCCACCTGCACGGCGGCGACCTCCCGCACGATCGGGCGCGTCACCCCCGGCGCGACGGTCACGCTGAGCCGGGTGATGCCGGGCGCCACCTCGCTGACCGGCGTCTGCCGCGTCCGGTGGCGAAGGCTCGCCCAGGCCGACTGGGGAGGGTCCACCCACAGCACGGGGTGGTGCGTGGCCAGCTCCGACGCCAACCGATGGTCGGTGCCCTGCACCGCGTGCCACGGGACTCCGGGGAAGTACACGATCGTCCCGCCGCGGGCAATCGCATCCGGCTGGCGATGGCGAGGTCCCACGCTCCTGCTGGCGGCCACAGGTACGGCGTTGAAGTCGTCGGAGCTGCTGCGTCCGCGCCACCGGGACCACCGACGCCGCACGTGGTACGCGAGGAACTGGCCCGTCGCCGCGGTGCCGCCCAGGGCTCGCTCTGTCGATGAGTACGACGCGGCCAGGGCGTCGTCGTAGATCGCCAGCTGCCTGGCCGCCGCGCTGGTCAGGGAGCAGCGCTCGACGACCTCACGCCCGAACTTCCCACGTTCGTCGCGCAGCCTCGGGTCGTGCAGCAGCGGTGTCAGGGCAGAGACCAGCCGGGCTCGTCCGGATCCGGACCCGTCGCCGACTCCGTACCATCCCTGCCAGCCGAACATCGGCAGCGTCTCGGGAGTGAGTGGCTCGAAGAAGCCGCGTTCCCCCTGGACGACCAGCGGCTTGGCGAACGCAAGCGCCCGCAGCGCCGATCCGCCCATGCCCAGCACGATGTCGGCGACAGCGTACGCGGGGCGCGGGTCCATTAGCTCCCCGGTCAACACCACGGTGCCCGGGCCGGCCGCGGCGTTCGCGCGCTGGGCGGCCTCCGTCACCTCGGCCCGGGACGGGCCGTCGCCCACAACGAGCAGCTGGAACGCTCGCTGGCTCCCCGCGAGGTCGATGGCGGTCAGCAGGCCTTCGAGCTTCAGCTGGGCCGCGAGGCGGGTGACGCACACGACCAGCGGCCGTCCGTCCAGCCCCCATCCTCGGCGGAAGGCGGCAAGCCTGACCGGCTCGGGGGCGACGTTGTGAAGCAGGTCGACGGGCGGCTCCAGCAGGTCCACCCGAGGTCGTCCCGCAGCCTTCTCTGCGGCGGCGATCTGCTGCGTCCCGACGACGAGCGGGACCCAGTGCGGGATGAACGGCGCGACCGCCATCGACATCACCGTGGAGACGATGGCCTTCCCGGGGACCCCGCGCAGCGCGAGGACTCCTTCCAGCGTCGGCGGCCACTCGTAGCCGTGGACGACGTCGAAGCCCTCCTTCACGACCAGCTCGCGCAGCTGGCGTACCACCGCGGGGGAGGGCCGCCGGCCGCGGTCGACGGACTCGACGAAACGGAGCCCGAGCTCGTCGATGCGCGCGTTGAGGGTTCCGGGACGACCGAACACGGCGCACTCGACGCCCAAGCCACTGAGCTCGCCAGCCAGATCGATCGCGTTGGTCTGGCTGCCGCCCATGCCGAGGTCGTGCGGGTAGACGAGGACCTTCATACGCCGGCCTCAACACTCCGCAGCCGAGCCAGCTCGGGCCGGTGGTGTAGGACGAGCAGCGCGATCACGACGCACGACGCGAGCCCTGCGAGCAGGCTGGCTACGAGCTGTCCCAGGCCGAGCTGGGCGATCCCGTACGCGATGGCACCGGCGGTGATGCCGGCCGCGATCGGCAGGACGAGACCTCGGAGCAGCGGCCTCAGCTGCATGCCCGAGCGGCGCAGCTGCCACCCGTACAGACCGAGCACCACCGTGAGTGCTACGAGGAACTGGGCCGCCGCCACGCCGGCGATCCCTGCCCATCGGGCACCCAGGAGCATCGCGGGGACGCCGGCTGCGAACCAGCCGATCTGGATGAGGAGGAGGCCACGGCTGCGGCCCAGGATCACGAGGTAGTCGTACGTGAGCTCGAACCAGATGCGCAGAGCCGCCTGTGCGGCGAGCCAGGCGAGCGCCGCAGCAGCCGGGAGCCACGCTCCACCGTAGACGAAGCCCACCACGGGAGTGGCCGCCCCCGCGACCGCGAGGCACGCGGGCAGCGCGACCGCCGAGAGCACCACCGCCGCAGAGACGAAGTTCCTGCGCATCCTCTCCGGGTCGTGCTGCAGCCTGGCGAACGCCGCCGGAGCCACCTGACGCAGTGGCTGCGAGAAGATCGAGACCGGCCAGCTGGCCAGGTTGAACGCCAGCGCGTAGTAACCCAGGGCGGTCGCGCCGAGCGTCGTGCCCACCACGATCTGGTCTGCGTAGCCGGACGCGAACACCACGATGCTGGAGGCCGCCAGCGGGAGCCCGAACGAGAACAGGTGCTTGGCCACCGTGGCGTCCCAGCCGAAGCGGTACGGCACAGGGGACCACCAGAAGATCACGATCGCGGACACGACGCTGCCGACGATCCTCCCCGCCGCGAGGCTCATCGCACCCCACCCGGCCAGTGCGAGGGCGAGCGACACGGCAGCGCCCAGCCAGGAGTTCAGCTGGTCGGCGATCATCCGCTGCTTGGACATGAACTCGCGCTGCAGCATGGCCGCGGGCGTAGCGACCAGGCCGTTGATCAGGATGGAGATCGACAGCACCTGGA
>JAYUEA010000538.1:0-3011 GCA_043739465.1 Propionibacteriaceae bacterium | reverse complement strand
AGTTGCCATCTCGACCCGGATGCGCGTCGAAGGCCGCCCACAGCTCATCCAGGCTCGCCCTCCGCGACCGGAGGCACGTGTCGATGGCGTCGCCACCGATCGACGCGATGAGATCGATCGCCGCCAGGGCCGGAACCGCGACCCGGACATCGCGAAGGCACATCACGTGGCGCGGATCGATGTGACGCCGCTGGATGCGATACCCGGGAGCGCTGGGTGCACGGCCCAGTCGAGCGATGTCGATCTCACTGACCGACAGGCTCGGCCAGAACGTCAACCGGGCGGCGGCGGCTCCCACGATCACTGCGTGTGGACTCCAGAGGTTCACGGCCGCGACACGGGCGTCGAAGCTGCCTGAGAGCTCTCGGGGGACGTACGTCCCTGGAAGGACTCGCACAAGACGGCCGGCTTCGTACGCACTGTCGAGCGTGTGCCGCAGGGGTTCGGGCAGAGACGCGCGGTGCAGGACCGGACCTGCGGACTCCACGAGGGCATCCACTCTCATACCCCGACCATGTGTCTGGAAGCTCGCGACCAGTCAGGCAATCCGGCCGCTGTGGACAGGGTTTGTGCTGTGGATTGTTGGAAACCGGAGATCGGTACAGGAGCGGGGATCCGGAGCGGCTCCACAGCCCACTGGCTCAACGTCGGTACCGATCTCCGGTTTCGGAGGTCTGACAGGATGGGCACGCTAAAGGAGACCCATGACCCCCAACCCCGTAGCGTCCATGGCCTTGCCCTATGGTCTGCCAGACTTCGCTGCCATCTCCGCTGAGGACTGGCAGGCCGCCCTCCTCGACGGCATGGCGCAGCAGCTCACCGAGCTCGACGCGATCGCGACCGATGCGACGCCGCCGACGGCCGAGAACGTGCTCGACGCCTGGGAGCGCTCAGGGCAGCTCCTGAGCCGCGCCGCCATGGGCTTCTGGACGCTCAAGGAGGCCGACACCACCGACGCCCTTGACGCGATCGAGGAGGAGATGTCACCGAAGCTCGCCGCGCACAACGACGCGATCATGCTGGACAGAAGGCTGTACGACAGGCTGGTGGCTTTCGACGCGCGCGTGGCGGCCCACGAGGTCGCCCTCGACGACCAAGCCGCCTGGCTTCTCAGCGAGAAGCTCCGCGACTACCGCCGCCTCGGTGTGAACCTGCCCGAGTCCGACCAGACCACCCTGCGTGAGCTCAACGAGCGGATCGCCACGCTCGAGGCCACGTGGAACTCGGTCGTCGTCGCCGGCCGCAACGAGGCTGCGATCCACATCCCCGACGTCGCCGAGCTCGCGGGTCTGACTCAGGACGACCTCGATGCCGCCGCGGAGGCCGCCTCCCGCCGCGAGGTCGACGGCTGGGTCCTGGAGCTCGTCAACACCACCGGCCAGCCGTTGCTCGACAAGCTCGAGAACCGCGGCGTACGCGAGCGCCTGTACGTGGCCTCGGTCAACCGCGGCCTCGGTGGCGAGCATGACACCCGACCGCTGATCGTCGAGCTGGCGCGGCTCCGCTCGCAGCGGGCGACCCTGCTCGGCTTCGCCCACCACGCGGACTTCGTCGCGAGCGACGGCTGCGCGAAGACGACCGATGCCGTCAACGCCATCCTCGACCGCGTTGCCGGGCCGGCCATCGCGAACGCCGACAGGGAGGCGGCCGAGCTCCAGGCGGCCCTCGCCGCCGACGTGCCCGGCGCCACGCTCGAGCCCTGGGACTGGCAGTACTACTCCGAGCGGGTGAAGTCGGCCAGGTACTCGCTGGACGACGAGGTGCTGCGGCCCTACCTCGACTTCGAGCGGGTCCTCGCCGACGGAGTATTCGCGGCGGCCACCGGGTTGTACGGGATCACGTTCGCCCGCCGAGACGACCTGCGTGGCTACACCGACGAATGCCGGATCTACGAGGTGCACGACGTCGACGGGCGGCCGTTCGCGCTCGTGGTCATCGACCCGTACGCACGTCCCACCAAGCAGGGAGGCGCCTGGATGACGTCCCTCGCCGACCAGAGCCACCTGCTCGACCAGCTGCCGGTCGTGACGAACAACTGCAACCTCGTACGTCCCGCGCCTGGCAAGCCGACGCTCATGAGCTGGGACAACGTCATCACGCTGTTCCACGAGTTCGGCCACGACCTGCACGGCCTGCTGTCCGACGTGCGCTACCCATCCCGCTCTGGCACCGCGACCCCCCGCGACTTCGTCGAGTACCCCAGCCAGGTCAACGAGATGTGGGCCTGGGCTCCGGCACTGCTCGCCTCGTACGCGCGTCACCACAAGACCGGCGAGCCCGTCCCGCTCGAGTGGATCGAAAGGCTGCAGGCGGCGCGGCACGCGGGTGAGGGCTACGCGGCGACCGAGGGGTTCTCGGCGATGGTCCTCGACCAGGTCTGGCACCAGACCCCGTACGACGAGCTGCCCAGCTCACCCGACGAGGTGGAGGCGTTCGAGCAGCGGGCCCTCGCCAGTCGCGGCGTGGCCCAACCGTTGGTGCCGCCCCGCTACCGGACGGCGTACTTCTCGCACATCTGGAGCGGCAGCTACGCGGCCGGTTACTACTCGTACCTCTGGAGCGAGGTCATGGACGCCGACACCGTCGCGTGGTTCGACGAGAACGGCGGTCAGACGAGGGCGAACGGCGACCACTTCCGCCGCACGTTGTTGAGCCGGGGCAGCTCGGTCGACGTGATGGAGTCGTACAGGCAGTTCCGCGGTGCCGACCCGGACGTACGACACGTGCTGGAGCGGCGAGGGCTCGTCTGAGCCCCTCGCGGCCGAGGACGAACGACGGGCCACTAGTGTGCCGTGGCGGCGGGTCGGTGACCGTCGGGCCGACCGGACGAGGTGTGGATGAGACCCCCTCAGTCTTCTCAGACCATGGGCCAGGGGATCCGCCGGCCGGTGCGGTCGACGGGCAGCACTCGCGTGGTCAGCAGGCGTCTCACACGGCTCTGCATGGCGTCGACCTCGTCGTGGCTGAGGAGGGACGAGAGAGCGTCCGGTACGGACTCGGCCAAGGGCTCG
>JAYUEA010000537.1:0-3018 GCA_043739465.1 Propionibacteriaceae bacterium | reverse complement strand
GCGAGCTCAAGCGGCCACGTAGTGGGCTGCCCAGTCGATCTCGACCTCGATGAGAGAGGGAGTCTCGGGGTTGGGCACGCAGCCCGGCACGGTCTCGTACGGCCTGAGGCGGCGAGCTGACGCTGGGCCTCGGCGAGGCCGGCGACGATGTCGTCCCACCGCAGCAGCGTGTAGGCACAGATGACGATCGCGATCCGCATGACGGTGTCCCCCCCGGGGGGACGGACGCAGGTCCGCCTTTGCGCGCTTCGTTCAGTGGTGGAAGGACGATGGCGACGCGCGGACACGCGAGATTCCTGCCGTACGGCATGGCAACTCATGTTAAGGCTTCCCCAAGCCACCGCCCCCAAAGGCGGTGTTGGGAGAAGCTATTGGACATCAATGGTTTACGAAAGCCGTGAAGTGACAAGAGAAAGCAGTCATGGAACGCAGATCCGGGCCTCAAGCGCCGGTGAAGACGTCGAGACCGGATCGTTAAGACGTGATCAACGCAGGTGGCGCAGGTTCTCGTAGAAGAGCACCGCCACGAAGCCCACGAGCAGCACGGCGGCCGGCAGCACCGTCGCGTCGCTGAGTGCGGCTGACAGCCCCACGCGTACGAACGGAGGCAGGACCACGGACGTGCCCTGGGACAGGGAAGGGCTCGACGCGCCCGGCAGATGCGCGGCGATCCGGGACTCCATGAGTACGGCGATCCCGGCCGATCCGATCACTGCGCCGATCTGGCGGACGGTGTTGTAGACGCCGGACCCGGACCCCGCGTACTTCGGCGGCAGGTTGCGGTTGGCGCCGGTCGCCAAGGTGCCCCACACGAACGAGCTGGAGATGCCCATGAGCACGCCCGGCAGCAGGATCTGCCAGATGGCCGAGGTGGTGGTCATCACCCGAGACAGCCAGAAGATGCCGATACTCATGCCGAGCAGGCCGCCAGCCGCGAGGTAGCGGGGGTGGAGGCGGTCGACGAGCTTCCCGGCCACCGGGGCCAGCACGATGCCGGCGATCGCCTGCGGCGCCATGAGCAACGCGGCGTGCGTCGGGTCGAGGCCACGGATGACCTGGGCGTAGATCATGAACGGGAACACCATGCCGGTGATCGCGAAGCCCACGGTGGCGATAGCCACGGTCGAGACCGTGAAGTTGCGGTCGGAGAAGAGGCTCAGCGGCACGAGCGGCTCGCTCTTCTGCCGCGACTGCCACCAGACGAACACGATCAGGAGTACGCCGCCGACGGCGAGCAGCAACGGCACGCTGATCGGTCCGACGATCGTGCCCCAGTCGTAGGTCTTGCCCTCCTGGATGGCGAACACGACGCAGAACAGGCCGACAGCGCTCAGGGCCACGCCGAGCCAGTCGAAGGTGTGGGAGTGCGTCTCCAGCTGGGGCACGAGTCGCATGACGAGGAAGAACGTCAGGATCCCGACGGGCAGGTTGATGAAGAAGATCCACTCCCAGCCGACACTGTCGAGCAGCAGACCGCCGAGGATGGGGCCGACGAGGGAGGCGATGCCGGCCACCGAGCCCCAGATCGCCATCGCGCCACCACGCTTCTGGGGCGGGAAGATGCGGGCGATCACCGTCATGGTCTGCGGGGACATCAACGAGCCACCCAGGCCCTGCAGCACTCGCGCGGCGACGAGCCAGCCGATGCCGAGGCCCAGTGTGCCGGTGAGACCGCACCACACCGAGGACAGCGTGAAGACGACCAGGCCCACCATGTAGATCTTCTTGGGGCCCACGCGGTCGCCGAGGCGGCCGGTGATGAGCATGGGGACGGCGAACGCCAGCAGGTACGCGCTCGTCACCCACACGACGGTGTCGATGCCGGCGTTGAACGCGCGCATCAGGGACGGGGTCGCGACGGAGACGATCGTGGAGTCCACGAGGATCATGAAGAAGCCGAGGATGAGCGCCCACAGCGCCTGCCACGCCTCCTTGGGGACGACGATGTCGTCGGTGGACGTCGGGCGGCCGTTCTCGTCGGTCGTCACGCGGGTGTCGGCCATGTGAGGTCTCCTGTCTGGATGCGCTGCCGCAGATCTGCGATCCACGTGCGCTCGCTGTGGCGCTGGGCGATCAGGTACGAGGCGTACATGAGGTAGACCTCGTCCACTGTGCGTACCCGTGCTTGGTCCAGCAAGAACTCGTACTCGGCCAGCTGGCCGTCGAGGGTCTCGAGGCGGGCGTCCAAGGACTCGAGGACGCGTTCTGCCGGAAGGTTGTGGAACTCGCCGATGCCTCCGTGATCGGCGGGTGCGACCGCGCTTGGGGTGGCGAGGAGCTCGGCGATCCGGCCGCGCATGACGCGACGACCGCTGTCGAGGATCTCGTACGTGGTGCGCTCGGGCCTGTTGCCGATCTGCTCGGTCGTCACTGGGCGCACGTGGCCGTGCTCCTGCAGCCGGGAGACCGCGTGGTAGAGCGACCCGACGCTCACGGGCACGACGATGTCCTCGTGGCGCTCACGAAGCGTCTGGTACATCTCGTACGGGTGCATCGGTCGCTCGCACAGCAGCGCCAGGACGGACACACCGACGGCCGGCAGCCCTTTACTCGCACTGATGGTCGGCAGTTCCTTGGTCGCTCCGGAATGTTCCACGTAGAATAGTCAACGTGGAGGATACGGATCTGTCAAGCCTGCACGTCGCCTCACACGCCACCCCCACTCGAACCAGGACGGGTCTCCTGAGTCCGACGCACTAGGGTTCTCCCCATGACTTCGCATGTTCTTGCTGCCGTCGCGTGGCCGTACGCGAACGGCCCCCGCCACATCGGACACGTGTCCGGGTTCGGCGTCCCGTCGGACGTCTTCTCCCGCTACCAGCGGATGATGGGCAAGAACGTGCTGATGGTCTCGGGCACCGACGAGCACGGGACGGCGATCCAGGTCCAGGCCGACAAGGAGGGCCTCACGCCCCGCCAGACGGCCGACAAGTACCACCAGGTCATCTCCGGCGACCTGGCGAACCTTGGCCTGACGTACGACCTGTACACGCGCACGACCACGAAGAACCACGCCGC
>JAYUEA010000536.1:0-3018 GCA_043739465.1 Propionibacteriaceae bacterium | reverse complement strand
GCGTCGAGCGTGGGCTGAGCGTGAACACGCTGGCCGCGTACGAGAGGGACCTGGACAGGTACGCATCGTGGCTGCGGGCTCACGACGTCACCAGCTCCGACGCGGTGAGGGGGGAGACCCTCGAGGGGTACGCGACATCGCTGAGGACCCCAGAGGAGGGTCGGCTCGAGCTCGCTCCCGCAAGCATCGCGCGGATGCTGGCAGCAGTCCGAGGCGTGCACAGGTTCTGGGCGACCGAGCATGTGACCACAGACGACCTCACCCGTCACATCCGCCCGCCCCGACCGACGCGGCGGCTGCCGAAGGCGCTCAGCGTCGAGGACGTACAACGATTCCTGGCGGCCGCTGCCGGTGGCGACGACATGTCACCGGCCAGAACCTCCGCCCAGCTGTGCGACGCCGCGCTGACGGAGCTTCTGTACGGGACCGGCGCCCGCATCAGCGAGGTGCTCGCCCTCGACGTCGACGATGTCGAGCGAGCATTGTCGGACCCCACGATCGGTCTTCGCCTGATCGGCAAAGGCGACAAGGAGCGTCTGGTCCCTCTCGGGTCGTACGCGGCCGCAGCGGTGGAGGCGTGGCTCGTGCGCGGCCGACCTGCCCTCGCGGGGCGTGCCGCACGCGCCACCCCGTCCCTGCTCCTCAACGAGCGTGGGGGGCGGTTGAGCCGGCAGAGCGCGTTCAACCGCGTGAGGATAGCTGCGAAGCGCGCGGGGATCACCGTCGAGGTCTCGCCGCACACGCTGCGGCACTCGTATGCCACCCATCTTCTCGACGGGGGGGCGGATGTGCGCGTGGTTCAGGAGCTCCTGGGCCACGCGTCCGTGACGACGACCCAGATCTACACCTTGGTGACCGTCGACCACCTGCGGGACGTGTACCTGGCAGCCCATCCACGGGCTCGGGAGGTCGCCTCACCTCGTTGACTGGATCCTCCCGAGGCAGCCCCAGGGATTCTCGGGACGACACGCCCTCGGTATGCCAGCAGCATCCCGCTGGCGAACCCGCCCCGGGCTAAGGTTGGCGCAAAGGCGACAAATCACCATGAGGAGTTTGGGTGGCGAAGGATGACCACGAGTCGAGGGCGGCAGGCACGGTGGGCCCCACCGGCCGCCCGTGGCCCGATCTGCCCATGGCACACCCGCCGCGCGAGGGCAAGAAGCACGCACTGATCCTCGCGATGTGCAACCAGAAGGGTGGCGTCGGCAAGACGACCACCACGATCAACCTGGGAGCCGCACTCGCCGAGACGGGTCGCAAAGTGCTGCTCGTTGACTTCGACCCGCAGGGCTCGGCGTCGGTGGGACTCGGCGTGAACCCGCACCTGCTGGAGAGGACGATCTACAACCTCCTCCTCAGCCGTACGACCGAGGCCTCCGACGTCATCGTGCCCAGCGGTGTCGAGAACATGGACATCCTTCCGGCCAATATCGACCTGTCTGCCGCCGAGCTGCAACTGGTCGGCGAGGTCGCCCGGGAGCACACGTTGAAGCGGGTGCTGGACAAGATCCGCCCCGACTACGACATCATCCTCATCGACTGCGCACCGTCGCTCGGCCTGCTCACGGTCAACGCGTTGACGGCCGCCGACAAGGTGCTGACGCCGCTGGAGTGCGAGTTCTTCGCGCTGCGCGGCATCGCACTGCTCACCGACACCGTCGCCAAGGTCAAGGACCGCCTCAACCCGGACCTGGAGATGCTCGGAATCCTGGGCACGATGTTCGACCAACGGACCCTTCACAGCCGGGAGGTGCTTGACCGCGTGATCCAGGCGTTCGGGGAGATCGTGTTCCACACCGTCATCCGCCGCACCATCAAGTTCCCCGAGACGACCGTCGCCGGCGAGCCGATCACGACGTACGCGCCCGACTCCAACGGCGCCGACCAGTACAGGTCGTTGGCGCGGGAGGTGCTGGCCAGATGCCCAGGCGCATAAGCCTTCCCGGAGCCAGCGAGCTCTTCCGCGGCGGGGCGAAGGGCGCCCCCGACGCGACCGCCGCCGGCGCGGCCTCGGGTCGCGTCCGCCACGACGAGAAGATCACGGTGTACGTGTCGCAGGAGGAGCTGATCCGCCTCGAGCAGGCTCGTCTGACGCTGCGGGCGCAGGGGATCGCCGTCGATCGTGGCCGTATGGTCAGGGCGGCCATCACCTCTGCGCTGGCCGACCTGGAGGAGAACGGCAACGCAGCCGACGTGATCTCCAGGCTCGGCAGCTGACACCATGTCCGAGGCCGTCGTCGGCACGAAGGCTGATCAGTTCTCGGTGCACCTCGCGAATTTCTCCGGGCCTTTCGACCTTCTGCTCCAGCTGATCTCGCGGCACAAGTTCGACGTGACCGAGATCGCCCTGGCGACCGTCACGGACGAGTTCATCGCCCACATCCGGGCGCAGGGCACGCAGTGGGACCTCGAGCAGACCAGCCAGTTCCTTGTCGTCGCAGCCACCCTGCTCGACCTGAAGACGGCCCGTCTGCTGCCGCAGGGCGAGGTCGACGACATCGAGGACCTAGCCTTCCTGGAGGCCCGCGACCTGCTGTTCGCGAGGCTCCTGCAGTACAGGGCGTTCAAGCAGGTGGCCGCGTGGATCGAGGCCACGCTGGTCACGCAGGGACAGCGGTTCTTGCGGCCAGGAGGGCTGGAGCCGCAGTTCGCCGCCCTGCTTCCCGACGTGGAGCTGCACCTCACCCCTGACGACTTCGCAGCCCTCGCCGCCAAGGCGATGGAACCCAGGACCGTCGCCGAGGTCTCCGTCCTGCACGTCCACCAGACGCGGGTGAGCGTGGCCGACCAGGCGATCGTCGTGGCCGACCGGCTCAGGCGGTCGGGGTCATTGTCGTTCCGGGCGCTGATCGCCGACGCCGGTGACAAGCTGACCATCGTGGCCAGGTTCCTCGCGCTGCTGGAGCTGTTCCGCAGCGCGTCCGTACAGTTCGAGCAGGTGATAGCCCTCGGGGAGCTTGTCGTACGGTGGACGGGCCCGACGACCGGCGACGTCGAGGTGTCCGACGAGTTCGACGA
>JAYUEA010000535.1:0-3019 GCA_043739465.1 Propionibacteriaceae bacterium | reverse complement strand
GCCGCGCTGCTGTTCGGCTTCGCGTCCAATCTGCAGGGAGTGCTATCGGTGATCGGGTCGCCGGTGCCGAGCCAGTTCATGCTCATGCTGCCGTACGTTGTCACGATCTTCGCCGTCGCCGGACTCGTCGGCAGATCACGGCCGCCGGCCGCCGACGGGGTCGCCTACACGCCGCAGTAGCAGGTCCAGGGTCGGGCAGGGGGATGCGGCGGTCCGACGACGGCTCGTACGTGACCAGCGGCTGGAACATCGCCGCGCTGACCGACCCGAAGAGTTGCTGAAAGACCACCCTCGTGTGGCATCAGCCCACGGCGTGGTTCGTTTGGTGCTGGGTACGTGTGAGTCCATAGTGTGACAGGCCAACGGATCGACGGGAGCCCAGTGACCATCCTCATGCCTACGGCGAAGGATTCAGACGAGTGGGGTTCCGCGACCTGGCCGCTGGGCGCGCACATCGTCTCGCCGACCGAGGTGACGTTCGCCGTGTACGCGCCGGCCGCCACCAGGCTCGAGCTCGAGCTGTACGCGGAGGCGGTCGGCAAGGATGCGTTCGCGTGTTTCCTCTTGACCCGCTGCACCGACGGCATCTGGCGCGGCAAGCTCGAGCACCTTGGTGCCGGCGCCCTGTACGCGTTCCGCTGCTGGGGCGCGAACTGGACGTACGACGAGGCCTGGACCCGCGGCGGCTCGTCGGCCGGGTTCGTGTCCGACATGGACGAGTTCGGCAACCGCTTCAACCCGAACAAGGCCCTGTACGACCCGTACGCGCGCGAGATCACGCACGCGCAGTACTCGGACCTGATCCGCGACGCGGGCGGCGACCTCGGCGTCTTCGGCACCGGCCACGACCCGTACAAGGGCATTCTGCGCCGCGAGGCCGACTCGGGCCCGTACGTCCCGAAGGGCATCATCATCTCCGAGGTGCCCTGGACCGCGCCGAAGCCGGGGCTGCCGCCGGAGCAGGCCGCGATCTACGAGGCGCACGTCAAGGGCCTCACCAAGCACCCCACGGCATCGAACCTCACGACCCTGCTGAGCGAGACGCCGGGCTTCGATGACGCTCAGGACGTGCCCGAGGAGCTGAGGGGTACGTACGCGGGCGCGGCATACCTCGCCCCGTACCTCAAGGCTCTCGGCATCACCGTGATCGAGCTGCTGCCGGTACACCAGACGAACGCGTCGGAGTCGGGCTGGGACTCCACGTCGAACTGGTGGGGCTACCAGACGCTCGCCTACTTCGCGCCGAACCGTGACTACGCGCACGACCGGTCCCCGGGCGGCCCCACGCGCGAGTTCGCCGCGATGGTGCAGACGTTCCACGACGCCGGTCTCGAGGTCTACCTCGACGTCGTCTACAACCACACCGCCGAGGGCGGCAACTGGGGTGGCGAGGTCGACACCACAGGCTTCGTGTCGATGGGCGGCTTCGCGACGCCCTCGTACTACGCGCTGAGCGACCAGCTCACCCTGGTCGACGGCGCGACGGGGTGCTCGAACCAGCTCAACTTCTCGTCCGACGTCACGTCCCGGCTAGTGCTCGACTCGTTGGCGTACTGGTGCGACGTCATGGGCGTCGACGGGTTCCGGTTCGACCTCGCGCCGGTGCTCGGCCGCACGCCCAACGCGTTCGAGCGCAACAACTGGGGCCAGCAGCGCCGGTTCTTCAGCCAGCACCCGTTGCTCACCGCGATCCGTGACTTCGCCCAGGACCGCACCATCGAGGTCGTCGCGGAGGCCTGGGACCTGTGGGGCTACGAGGTCGGCAACTTCCCCAGCGGCTGGGGCGAGTGGAACGGCCGCTACCGCGACACGATGCGGTCGTTCTGCAAGGGCGACGGCAACACGCAGGCCTTCATCGACCAGTTCAACGGCGACTACGCCCACTTCTCGGACCAGGGCGGGCCGCAGCACTCGGTCGACCTGGTCACCGCGCACGACGGCTTCACGCTGGCCGACCTGGTGAGCTACACCACCAAGATCAACGACCAGCCGTACCCGTTCGGCCCCTCGGATGGCGGCTCGGACGCCAACCAGAGCTGGGATTCTGGCAACGACCAGGCCCTTCGGCGGCAGCGCATCCGCAACTTCATCACGCTGCTGTTCCTGTCGCGGGGCGTGCCGATGATCGTGTCCGGGGACGAGTTCGGGCGCACGCAGAACGGCAACAACAACCCGTGGTGCCTCGACACGATCGGGATCTGGAACAACTGGGCGGCGGTCGGTACGAACGCGCCGCAGGAGGTGCCGGTCGACCCCGACCACCCCGAGATCCGCAGCCACGACAACCTCGGCAAGGGCTCCACGGCTGACCGTGTGAACCCGCTGCTGATCTTCACGGCCTACCTCGCGGGGCTGCGCCTGCGGCACCCGGGCCTGCGCCAGCGCACGTACGCCGATGCAGAGCTCGGGTCGGGGTTCGACGTCACGTACCTGTTCTGCGGCACCTCGTACGACGCGTCGCCGGGCGCTGCCGACCGCAGCCTCAGCGTGCTCATCGACTGCAGCGCGGTGGGCGACGCGGGCGACCTGCTGGTGCTGGTGAACATGGCCGACGAGGGGGTCACGTACACGTTGCCTCCCACGGACGCCGACCACCCGTGGCGCAGGATCATCGACACGGGCAGCGCGTACGAGGCGGATGCGAACCGGTGGCCGGATACGACGGGGAAGCTCGTGGACGGCTCGTACGCAGTCGGTTCCTGGAGCATCGCGGTCTGCGCGAACCCGAAGGTCTGAGACCAGGGTCCCGAAATGTCGACCGGGCAGGCTCTGCACGCCTGTCCGGACATCTGGGAGGTTACGACGCGCTCCCGGTGGCCCAACGGTTGACGAGGGACCGGGCGCGTGCGAGGTCGGTGGCGCGGTCGTCCAGCATGGCGAGGAGCTGCGTGGCGAACGACTCGCGGGCGGGCAGGTCGGTGTGGGAGGGCAGGAACGTACGAATGTCCTTGAGCGGTACGCCCGCATGGCGGAGGGCCTGGATCACCTCGAGCTCGGTGATGTCGCCCTCGTGGTAGCG
>JAYUEA010000534.1:0-3021 GCA_043739465.1 Propionibacteriaceae bacterium | reverse complement strand
TGAACACCCCTCCCATGCTGCGGGCGTCGATGATGCCAGCCCGCCGGGACTTCGCGCGGGCCAGCGACAACACCTTCGCCGAAGAGAAGGCTCCGATCGGCGCCGACAGGCCGAAGTCGAGCAGGGTCACGGCAAAGGCTGCGCTGTGGATCCGCTTGTCGCCGGTGGCAGCGAGATGGTTCAGGACTGCGGTGTTCAGGATACCGCCGGCACAGAATCCGATGACATTCACATCTTCGGTTCCGGTGACCTCACGGACTTCGTCGATCGCAGTCAGAATCCGCTGCGCATAGGTGTCGATGCCCCACTCGGCCTCGTCCTTGGTCGGGTTGCGCCAGCTGAGCAGGAACGTCTGCAGTCCGCGGCTCACGGAGTACTCCACGAAACTCCGCCCGGGGGCGAGATCGAGGAAGTAGTAGCGCCCGATCGGCGGCGGGATCACGATCGTCGGCCGCTCGTACACCTGCTTGGTCGTCGGGGCATAGTGGATGAGCTCGGCAACCTCGTCCCGGCCCACCACCGCCCCGGCGGTCACCGCCAGGTCCTGCCCCACCTTCAACACCCCGGGCTTGGCCATTGACGGCATACCACCGTTGGTACGCAGGTCCGAGAGCCAGTTGGAGAACCCGTGGACCAGGCTCCTCCCCCCGGTGTCGAAAGCCCGCTTCAATGCTGCGGGGTTGCCGGCAAGCACGTTCGTGGGGGCGGCTGCGCTCGTCAGGATGCCCATCGCGAAGCGAGCCTTCTCGGCCCGTCGCCAGTCGCTGCCGTCGAGGTTGTCGACGAGCTTGTCCGCCGCCCGACAGGTCGTCAGATACGACTGTGCGACCCGCTGGTAGAGGGGATTGTCCTGCCAGGCAGGGTCCCGGAAGCGGGTGTCGCCACGAGCGGGCTGGACGTCGGAGCGGCCCAGGCCGACCCGGATCAGCTCGACGGTCAGTGCCTTCGACTCACGGGCCATCGTCGTTCCCTGTCCCAGGACCACGGCCAGGCTCGACAGCAGCTCCCGCGCGCTGGGAATGGCTGCCGGTTCGGTAGCGCCGATCGCATCCATCGACGCTGGTTCTGGATTCAACTGCTCACTCATCGTGTGTTCCTCCATGTCGTCAGACTCCGTCAGTCTGCCGCGAGATATCACGATAGTGCTTCCAACGTCACAACTCGGCTGGCAAGGGCGCCGTGGGTTGCTGCGCGTCAGGTGATGGTCAGCCCGCCGTCGATGCAGAAGGTCTGGCCCGTGACGTAGCCGCCGGCGTCGCTGGCCAGGAACACGACGGCCGCCGCCAGCTCCCGAGGGTCGCCCATGCGGCCGACCAGCATCCGGGGCGCATCTGATCGAAGTAGTCAGCCGAGTACGTCTCGGTCATCTCGGTCTCGAAGAAGCCGGGCGCGAGCGCGTTGACGCGGATCCCCTTGCGGGCCGTCCACTGCTGCGCCAGGTCGCGGGTGAGGCCGAGCAGCCCCGCCTTGCTCGCGGCATAGGCCGCCTGGGGGAGCGAAAGCGTCGTCAGCCCGAGCGCGCTGCTGATGTTGATGATGCTGCTGCTGCCTGGCTGCATGACACGACCGCAAGCCTGGGCCATCCAGTAGCAACCGTGCAGATTCACGTCGACGACCGACCGGAACTGCTCGGGCGTCTCCCGCGTGGCCGGGACTGCGGCGCCCACTCCGGCGTTGTTGACGAGGACGTCGACACGCCCGAGGTCGCGCATCGCCGTGTCGATCAGTGCCTGGCAGTCGGCCGGGTCGGAGACGTCGGTCTGGACCGCGATCGCCCGGCGGCCGGCCTTTTCGACGAGCTGCTTGGTTGCTTCGAGCCGGTCCGCCCGCCTGGCTGCGAGCACCACGTCCGCACCGGCCTCCGCGAGCGCCTGGGCGAAGTGCACCCCGAGGCCGGAAGAGGCGCCGGTGACGACCGCAACCTTCCCGTCGAGGTGGAACATGTCGAGCACGGTCATCTCTTCTCCTACCTTCGTGGTGTGCCGGTGCGCGAGGCTCGTGCTTGGTTGTGCTCAGCCGGGTAGGCATTGCCGCCTCACCCCCGCGTCTTCAGTCCTGCGGGTGCGAGTCGGTCGCGACGCTGGACGCCGAAACGGCCGTGAGGCTGGTCAGCACGAAACCCTCGTAACCGGCCTCGGCGACCTCGTTGCACTTGCGCCGGTAGGCCCGTAGGCCCCCGGGGTAGGGCATGAACACGCGAGGCTTGCCGGGGACGTTGGCACCGAGATACCAGGAGTTCGCCTGGGGGTAGAGCGTCAGGTCGGCGATCTCGTTGACGTGGTCGACCCAGGCGTCCTCGGCCTCGAGCGTTGCCTCGACGCTCGTGACGTCGTGCGAGCGCATCGAGGCGACGAGGTCGGTGAGCCATTCCACGTGCTGCTCGATCGAGGCCATGACATTGGTGAGAACCGACGGGCTCCCCGAACCGGCGATCATGAACAGGTTCGGGAACCCGGCACTCGAGACGCCGAGGTACGTCCGCGGGCCGGCCGCCCACTTGTCCCTCAGCGACTGGCCGCCGCGCCCGCGCACGTCGATGTTGTCGAGCGCACCGGTCATGGCGTCGAAGCCGGTCGCAAAGACCAGGATGTCGAACTCGTACTCGTTGTCCGCCGTGCGAAGACCCTTTTCGGTGATCTCCTGGATCGGCGCGGTCCTCACGTCGACCAGGGTCACGTTGGGCCGGTTGAACGCGGCGTAGTAGCCGGTGTCGACGGAGGGCCGCTTGGCGCCAAAGGGGTAGTCCTTGGGAGAGAGGAGGTCAGCGACTGCGGGGTCCCGCACCTGCTCCCGGATCTTGCCCGTGAGGAAGTCGACCGCCGTCTGGTTGGCCTCTCGGCTCCGGAGGAGGTCGGAGAACGCGAGGATGAAGCCAAAGCCCGCGCCGTTCCAGTACTCCTCGTAGATGCGTGCCCGCTCCTCGGGCGACGTCTCGAGCGCCGACTGCCGGTTCATGTCGCGGTTCAGGCCGCTCGCGGTCTGTCGCGTGAACGCCCTCCGCTCCCGGTAGGTGGCCTTGAC
>JAYUEA010000533.1:0-9094 GCA_043739465.1 Propionibacteriaceae bacterium | reverse complement strand
CGATCCGGATCTCGGCGTCGGGCATCTTCTCCCAGATGCCGCGGATCCGCTCGCTCTCGTACGTCCCCTCCCGGAGCCGCGGGTCAAGAGCGTCGGGTGAGTACACGAACTCCTCGACATCGTCGGTGTCACACCCCGCTCCGAGAACCACCACGTGCAGGTGGCCGAGCTTGGCAAGGTGCTTGCCGATCAGCCGCCCGGCCTTGGCATCGTTGATCGCGACCCAGTCACCGTCTGCTGCGATCTGCGTGCCCACGACGCGGACCCCGCGCTGGATCAACGGTTGCACGATCGGCGAGCCCAGCCTCGTACCCGCTGCTACCAGGCAGTCGATCGCTGCTCGCTGGAGCAGCTGGGTCTGGGTCTCCTCGTCCCCCGGGGCCCGCAGCAGCAGGACCGAAGCGCCGAAGCGCTCCACGCCCTCGCAGAGCCCGGCGAGGAAGATGACGGAGTACGGGTCGGAGAAGGCCTGAGCAAGCTCCCTGTGCATGAGGTAGCCGCAGACATCGGTCTTTCCTGAGCGGAGCGCCCGTCCGGCAGCGCTAGGACCGCAGTAGCCCAGCTCCTTCGCCGTGGCGAGGATCTGTTCGCGCAGCTGCGATGACAGCCGATCGGGCTTGCTGTAGGCGTTCGACACGGTGGTCGTGGAGACGCCGCACGTGTCCGCCAGCGTCTTCATGGTCACCGCGCTGAGCTTGGTACCCATTGCCGCCTCCCGTGTTGATCGATAAAGTGAACGTTACACTTTATCGATCAACAAGGCAACAACAAGGCAACAACAAGGCAGCTGAGACAGCTGGGTTCGAGGAGTCCCGGCGGCGTCAGCTCGCCTTGGACTTCTGCTCCCCCTCGGCCCGGCGCGCCTTGGCGGCCTCGACCGATGCACGCAGCGCGGCGACCAGGTCGACGACGTTCGTCCCGGCGGGGGCGCTCTGCTCACTGTCGGGGAGCACGACGCCGTCGAGCTTGGACGAGACGACAGCCTCGAGGGCTTCCCTGTACGAGTCGGTGAAGTTGTCGGGCGTGAACGTCCCCGACATCTGGTCGATGAACATCGTCGCCATACCGATCTCGGCCTTGGACACCTTCACGTCCGCGGGCGGGGCGGCGAACGACGCGTTACGGACCTCGTCGGGCCACAGCATCGTCTGCATCACCATCACGTCCCCGGTCACCCGGATCACGGCGAGCGCCTCGCGCGACCGCAGCGCGACCTTGACCACGGCGACCTTGCCGGACTCCTTGAGAGCGTCACGCAACAAGACGTACGGCTTCTGGCCGGTCGGCTCCGCCTCGAGGTAGTACGGCTTGTCGAACGCGATCGGGTCGATCTCGCCGGCCTCGACGAACTGCATGACGTCGATGGCCTTCGTGGTCGTCAGCGGCAGGTTGTCGAAGTCTGTCTTCTCGAGGATCGCCATTCGTCCGTCGGCGGCCTCGTACCCCTTGGCCAGGTCGGCGAACTCCACCTCCTCGCCGCACTTCTCGCAGACGCGCTTCTGGCGGATCCGGCCGCCGTCCTTGGCGTGGACCTGACGGAAGCTGAGGTCCTTCTCCTCGACGGCGCCGTACACCCTGATGGGGATCGTCACCAGGCCGAAGGAGATCGCGCCCTTCCAGATGGATCGTGGCATGTCGCACAGTGTCCCTCACGAGGGCAACTGTGGCCAAGGGTCACGCGCCGATCAGTGTGCCGACCTCTTCGGGGCCGTACCAGAGCAGGTCGTGCTCTCTCATCAGCGCCTGTACGGTTTCGGAGTCCCACGCGGCATCGAGATCGAGCCCTTGAACAGCGGCCACGGCCGCAGCGACAGCCGGCTCGGCCTCGGAAGGCTCCGCGAAGATCGCTGACACGTCACGCCACGAGACACCACCCACGGTGCACTCCCCCAGACCACCCTCGTCGTCGGTGGGCGTCGCCTCGACGACGAGCACCAGGCGCGACCCGTACCAGATGAGGGATGACAGCCCGGCCATCAGCAGCGCCGTACGTTCCGCTTCCTCGTCGGCTGCCGGCGGCAGCGAGAACGTGTCGCACAGCCCCGGGGTGACCGCGAAAGCCGCGACGGGGCCGGGGACCGGAGCCGCGGTGAGCGCGGACAGCGCGTCGCGGGACACGGGCACAAAGGCAACCATCAGCGCTTGCCCCCGTCGAGCCGGTTGAGCTCGCTCGTGATGCCCTCGGCGAAGGCAGTCACCGGGGCGGCTGCGGCGATGCCGATGCCGAGACGGCCGTGGTATGAGGTGACGCAGACGGTCACGTCCTGGGAGTCGGCCAGTCCCAGCACGGGGTAGCTCGAGTGGAGCGGCCACGCGCCGAAGTACCGCTGGGCGCGGGGTCCGGGAGCGTTCGCGAGGTACAGGTCGTGGTCGCGTCCCGAGGTGACCGTACGGGCGGCGACCGCGTGCAGGGTCGCCGGCGCGAAGCCCGCCAGGTGGGTGAGGCGGTCGCCGTCGACGGTGGCGCCCGAGTCGATCCGGGACCTCGTCAGCGAGGCGATCTGGTCGATCCGACCTTGTGGCGACGCATTCCGGGCAGGCAGCATCACGTACTGCGGCGCGACGGCGCAGCCGATGGCTGACGGCACCTTGCCACGCTCTCGTACGGCCAGAGGAACCAGCGCCACGACATCGCTGGGCTCGTCGCCGACCTGTGTCTGCCACTGCCGCAGGCCAGCGGTGACGAGGGCGACGATGACGTCGTGCGTCGTACAGCCCGCAGCATCCCGTACGCGGTTCACGGCGGCCAGGTTCACCAGCACACCTCCCGCATAGCGCGTCACCGGCGCGACCGGTTCCTTGCGGAGCATCCCCGGCAACCCCTGGGACTGCGCCCACTCGACGCTCCGGGACACGCCGCGGACGACGCGTGACCCGAGACGGCCGAGCATGCCCACGGGATCGGTGAAGCCGCCCATCAGGCCGGACACCAGGTCGTCGCCCGGGTTCGGCTCCGGGTGGGGCTCCCACTCCCGAGGCGTGGGCCGCTCAGGCTGGGGCTCGTCGTCGTACAGCTCCTGCAGCAGATGGATGTGGTCGCCGCCGTCGACGTACGCGGGGTGGCTTCTGCTGACGAGCGCCACCTGCCCGCCACGCAGGCCGTCGACGAGCACCAGGTCCCACTGCGGGTGGGCGGGGTCGAACGGTGTGGCGAGCCCTTCGGCGACGAGGTCGGTGACCTGTGCGAGCGACCCCGGGGCCTCGAGCGTGACCTTGCGCACATGCCGCAGGATGTCGAAGTCGGTGTCGTCGGTCCAGTCGAGCCCAGTGACCGACTCGCGGATGCGCTGCCGGAACCGCGGCGCGAACGGCAGCCGGTCCCCCAGCCTGTCGACGACCTCGCTCAGCGGCAGCTCCGCATCAGGGGACGGCCTGTCGAGCACGTCGACCATCGTCAGGTGCCACGGCGTGTTCCCGACCCCGCGTGACAGCGACGCGATCTCGGTCTGGGTCAGCGGCTCCGCCATCGTTCTCCTCGTTCGGGTCTGCACTGACGATACTCATCGAGCCCCCGCCTCGTCCTCGGACCCGCTCGCATGCGGCAGGATGTGAACCGTGCGACGAGTCATGACCCTTCTGCTGGTGGCTGCGCTGGCACTGACGGGCGCCTGCTCGCCCACGACAGCCAGCGGTCCGGTGACGATCGACGTGACCATCGCGAACGGCAAGATCACGCCGCCGGCCACCACGTACAACGTCTCCCTCGGCGCCACGGTGACGATCAGCGTGACGTCCGACGCCGCCGACACGGTGCACGTCCACGGGTACGAGATCGAGAAGGAGGTCACCGCGGGTACGAAGACGGTGATCACCTTCGTCGCCGACAAGACCGGGCGGTACGAGGTGGAGACCCACACCATCGAGACGACCATCGCCACGCTGAATGTCCGCTGACGCATGGGCGCTGCTCGTCCTGCCCGCCCACGGGATAGGCAGCCGTAAGGACCTTCCGCTGCCGTTCGAGTGCGTGGTGGTCGGCGCCGCCGTCGTCCTGGTTGTCACCTTCTGGCTGCTCACGCGGTCCTGGCGCCAGGTGCGACTCGACGAGCTGCGCGGCTGCCCGCTCGTACGGCTCAGTGCCCTGCTGCGGTCCCCCGGCGTCGCGTGGACGGCTCGGCTGCTCGTCCTGGTCTACTGGGCCTGGTTCACGATGGCCCTCGTCGCGGGCAAGGACCTCCTCACGAACCCGGCGTTCGGCGTGGTCTTCGTGCTGCTGTGGGTGGGGCTCGTGCCGGTCTCCCTTGTCGGGGGCGCCCTGTGGCGCGGGCTGCACCCCGTACGCAGCATGGCGCGGCTGGTCCGCCGCGAGTCCCCGGAGCCCCTGATCGAGAGCCTCGGAGTCCTGCCCGCTGCGTTCGGGGTGGTCATCTGGGGCTGGTACGAGCTCGTTCAACCCGACCGAGCGACGCTGCCCATGCTGCGCGGGTTCATCGTCGTGTGGCTCGTTGTGGTGGTCGGCGGCGCCCTGTGGCGCGGCATCGGCTGGGTGGGGTCGGCGGACCCGTTCGAGGCTTATGCCGCGACGCTGGCGCGGCTGTCGCCGTGGCAGTGGCGCGACGGCACCCTGCGGCTCGTCTCGCCGCTGCGCAACCTCGGTTCCTGGCAGCCGCCGCGCGGTACGGCCGCCCTGGCATGCGCGCTGCTCGGCACGACCGCGTACGACAGCTTCAGCTCCACCACGGGCTGGGTGCGGCTCGTCCAGGCATCCGATGCGCCGCGCTGGCTGTGGGGGCTGGGAGGGATGCTCGGGTTGGTCGCTGTCGTGGCCGGTCTGTACGTGGCGGGCGTCGCGGCGCTGCGGTGGGGGCTGCGCGTTCGTACAGGGCTGCTCCAGACGGCCGACTCGCTGTCGGTCGCCCTCGTACCGATCGTCGCCGGCTATGCGCTGGGCCACTACCTGACGCTGCTGGTCGTCGAAGGCCAGCGCACCCTCACCCAGCTCGCCGACCCCCTCGGGAAAGGCTGGAACGTGCTCGGGCTCGCGGAGAGCGGGGTCGTCGCGACACCCCTCACCTACCCGACCGTCACGGCGATCGCGCAGCTGCTTTTCATCGTCGTCGGTCACGTGCTGGGCATCGTCGTGGCCCACGACCGGGCGGTGGCGCTGCTGCGGCCCGAGGCGATGCGCCGCGCCCAGCTGCCTCTGCTGGCCGTCATGGTCGTCTACACGGTGAGCGGACTGCTGCTGCTGTTCTCGGCCTGATCGCAGAGTTGTCCACAGGTCGAGCAGAAAGTGCTGGCTTCTGCCCTCTGAACGGGTGCAGCGTGGACGCATGGTCACCGCACACCACGCGCCGCTCACCCCGGACCAGGCACGCTGTCACGTCTTGAGAGTTGGGGTCCGCGCGCCGTCCTGGCGCTGGGACGACCTCGCCGGCGACGGCTCCGCAGGGTGGCTCGCGCAGCCCACGCTGCCGTTCGACGTCGACATCGCCGAGGCGCTCGAGCCGCTGGGTGATGACGTCCCGGCAGAGCTGCGGCGCATGGCGTCGGCGCTGGCGCGGGCCATCACCGAGGTGCTGAGCGGGCAACGCGCCGCACTGCAGCTGAGCCGGTGGCTGGACGAGCCTCCGCTGAAAGCCCTCACTGACGCCTGCAGGAGCTACCGACGCCAGCAGGTGAACCTGGCCTCGATCCGTCTGCAGCTGACGCCACGCGGCTCCGTCGAGGTGACGCTCCGGCTCGAGAGGGGCACAGGCTCCTGCGCCGTCGCGTACAGGCTTGACCAGCGTCGTGAGAGGTGGCGCTGCACGGCGCTGGTCATCGGTCCCTGAGGTCAGCGGCGCTTCTTGGTGTTCCGGCGACCCTGCGTGCCGGGCCGGATGGTCTTCGGCGAGGGCGCACGGGCCGTGCTCGCGACGGCCACGGGCTCGTTGACGGCCTCGTCCGACTCCGCTGAAACGGCTGCTGCCTTCGCGGGCCGCTTGCTGCCCTTCGCCGGCGCTGTCTTCGCCGTGTCGAGCAGACCCGCGGCGCCGATGTGGAGCTGCTTGCGCGCGGCTGCCGCCTCGGCCTCCAGCTCGGCGTCGTGGTAGCGCCTGACCGCGGCGACGAGGTCGACAGGAGTGCCCTCATGGTCGGTGACCGGCGCTGCCTGCGGTACGGCTTCGACCTGGAGGTTGAACAGGTAGCCGACGACCTCCTCCATGAAGGAGTCCATCATCGCCTGGAACATGACGCCGCCCTCACGCTGATACTCGACCAACGGGTCGCGCTGCGCCATCGCACGCAGGCCGATGCCCTCGCGCATGTAGTCCATCTCGTACAGGTGCTCGCGCCACTTCCGGTCCAGCACGGTGAGCAGCACGCGCCGCTCCAGCTCGCGCATGACCTCCGGGGTGAGAGCCTCCTCGCGCCGGTCGTACGCCTTCTGCGCGTCCTCGACGAAGTCGGCGACGAGCTGCTCGCTGGTGACCGTCTTGTCCTGGTAGTCGGCCAGGTGCAACGACACCGGGTAGAGCTGCTTGAGGTCGAGCCACAGCTGCTCGAGGTCCCAGTCCTCCTCGAACCCCTGCGAGCCGTTCTCGACGAACTCGCTGACGACCTTGGTCACGGTGCCGCGCAGCTTGTCCTCGACGTCCGCGCCCTCGAGCACCGATCGGCGATCAGAGTAGATGGCGTGGCGCTGGCGGTTCATGACGTCGTCGTACTTGAGGACGTTCTTGCGCATCTCGAAGTTCTGCGCCTCGACCTGCTCCTGGGCGCTCCGGATCATCTTCGTGATCCGCTTGTCCTCGATCGGCACGTCGTCGGGCACCTTGAGGGCCCGCATGAACCAGTCGACCATGTCGCTCTTGAACAGCCGCATGAGGTCGTCGCCCAGCGACAGGAAGAACCGGCTCTCCCCGGGGTCGCCCTGGCGGCCGGAGCGACCGCGCAGCTGGTTGTCGATGCGCCGGGACTCGTGGCGCTCCGAGCCGATCACGTACAGGCCGCCCGCATCGACGACGTCGGAGTGCTCGTCGGCGACCTGCGAGTTGATCTCCTCGAAGGCCTGAGGCCAGTCGGCCTCGTACGCCTCGGAGTTCTCGACCGGGTCGAGCCCGCGCTCGCGCAGGACGGCGTCGGCCAGGAACTCGGGGTTGCCGCCGAGGATGATGTCGGTGCCGCGGCCGGCCATGTTGGTCGCGACGGTGACGGCGCCCTTACGGCCCGCCAGAGCGACGACAGCGGCCTCACGCGCATGCTGCTTCGCGTTCAGCACCTCGTGGGGGATCCCCGCGCGCATCAGCAGCTTCGACAGCCGCTCGGACTTGGCCACCGACGCGGTGCCGATGAGGACGGGTTGGCCGTTCTCATGACGCTCGACCACGTCGGTGACGATCGCGTCGAACTTGGCGTCCTCGGTGCGGTAGATGAAGTCCTTCTGGTCCACGCGGATCATCGGCTGGTTCGTCGGGATCGGGATGACGCCGAGGCCGTAGATCTTCTGGAACTCGGACTCCTCGGTCTTCGCCGTGCCCGTCATGCCCGCGAGCTTGGAGTACATGCGGAAGAAGTTCTGCAGCGTGATCGTTGCGAGGGTCTGGTACTCCTCCTTGATCTTCACGCCCTCCTTCGCCTCGAGCGCCTGGTGGAGGCCCTCGTTGTAGCGGCGCCCGTCGAGCGTTCGACCGGTGTGCTCGTCGACGATCAGCACGTTGCCGTCCATCACGACGTAGTCCTTGTCGCGCTTGAACAGCTCCTTCGCCTTGATGGCGTTGTTCAGGTACGAGATCAGTGGCGTGTTCTCGGACTCGTACAGGTTCTCGATGCCGAGACGGTCCTCGATGACCGTGATGCCGTCCTCGAGGATCGAGACCGTGCGCTTCTTCTCGTCGACCTCGTAGTGATGGTCACGGCTCAGCCGCTTCACGATCCGGGCGAACTCCAAGTACCACGTGCCGGTGTCCTCCGAGGGGCCGGAGATGATGAGCGGCGTGCGGGCTTCGTCGACCAGGATCGAGTCGACCTCGTCAACGATGGCGAAGTAGTGGCCGCGCTGCACGCAGTCCTCGAGGGAGAGCGCCATGTTGTCGCGCAGGTAGTCGAAGCCGAACTCGTTGTTCGTGCCGTAGGTGACGTCGGCCGCGTAGGCGACGCGGCGCGCGGCCGGGTCCATATGGGCGAGGATCGAGCCGACCTCGAGCCCGAGGAAGTGGTGGATGCGGCCCATCTGCTCCGACTGGAACTGCGCCAGGTAGTCGTTGACCGTGACGACGTGGACGCCCTTGCCGGTGAGAGCGTTCAGGTAGGAGGGCAGAACTCCGACGAGGGTCTTGCCCTCACCGGTCTTCATCTCCGCGATGTTGCAGTGGTGCAGGGCCGCGCCGCCCATGATCTGCACGTCGAAGTGGCGCTTGTCGAGCACCCGCGTGGACGCCTCGCGCACCGTCGCGAACGCCTCGGGCAGCAGCGAGTCGAGCGACTCGCCGTTCTCGTGGCGCTGCTTGAGGTCGCCGGTCTGACCACGGAGGTCTTCGTCGGACATGCGGGTGTACTCGTCTTCGAGGAAGTTGACCTGCCGGGCGATCACCTCCAGCTTCTTGAGCTGACGGCCTTCACCGATGTGCAGCATCTTGTCGAGCAAACCCACCCCAGGTCCCGCTTCCTCCCCGAGAACCCGGGGTCGCACTACATGGTAGTGGGCCTCGCCGGGCGTCCGGACCTTCCCGAATGCCCGGCGTGAGGTTCACGACACGCTGACCGCGTCCACCTCCAGATGGATCACGCCGTAGTCGTACGCCTTGCGGCGGTAGACCACGCTCGGGTGACGGCTGTCGGCGTCGACGTAGAGGAAGAAGTCGTGGCCGACCAGCTCCATCTCGTCGAGGGCCTGGGCCAGGGTCAGAGGTGTTCCGGCGAAGTTCTTCTCGCGAACCACGAGAGGACCGTCTCCTTGGACGTCCATCCCGGCCACCTGACGTACCTCGGTCTCTTCGATCGGGGCGGCGTCCTGGACGGCGTCGGCCACCTTCACCGACGGTGCGCCGCGGAGGCCGCGATGGGTCTTGCGACGGTCGGAGGCTCGCAGAAGCTGCGTCTTCAACCGGTCGAGCGCGTGCTCGAAGGCCGCCATCTTGTCGTCGGCGGCTGCTTCCGCGCGCACGACAGG
>JAYUEA010000532.1:0-3025 GCA_043739465.1 Propionibacteriaceae bacterium | reverse complement strand
CCCGCCTGTGACGGCGCACGGACTGGGACCGGTCGGTCGAGCGGCGTCCCTGGAGCAGATGACCGCCGGCGTCCTCGATGTGCTCGTCATCGGCGGCGGCGTGGTCGGGTCCGGCGCTGCGCTCGATGCCGCGACCCGGGGTCTGTCGGTGGGTCTCGTTGAGGCCCGGGACTGGGCGAGCGGCACCTCCAGCCGCTCCAGCAAGCTGATCCACGGCGGGCTGCGCTATTTGGAGATGCTCGACTTCCGACTCGTCGCCGAGGCGCTCGGCGAGCGTTCGCTGCTGCTCGACCGGCTCGCGCCACATCTGGTTCGACCGGTGCCGTTCCTCTACCCGCTGACCCGCCGGGTCTGGGAACGCGCCTATGTCGGCGCTGGGATCGCGCTGTACGACGCACTGGGTTCGGTGCTGGGTCAGCGCGGGCAGTTCCCCCGGCACCGGCACCTGACCCGGCGGCAGGCCCTGCAGGCGTGCCCGGGGCTGAAGCGGTCGGCCCTGGTCGGTGCGGTGCAGTACTGGGACGCCCAGGTCGACGACGCCCGTCACACGATGATGCTGGCGCGCACCGCCGCGTCGTACGGCGCGCTGTGCGCCAACCGGGTGCGGGTCGTTGGCCTGCTGCGCGAGGGAGAGCGGGTCACCGGCGCGCGGGTCGTCGACCTCGAGAGCGGCCGCGAGCTCGCGGTCCGCGCCCGGCAGGTGCTCAACGCCACCGGGGTGTGGACCGACGAGACGCAGGCGTTGGCCAACAGCCGGGGGCAGTTCCACGTGCGGGCGTCCAAGGGCGTGCACCTGCTCGTGCCGCGCGACCGGATCGCCTCGAGCACCGGACTGATCCTGCCGACCGCGACCAGCGTGCTGTTCGTGATCCCCTGGGGGCGGCACTGGATCGTCGGTACGACCGACACCGACTGGGACCTCGACAAGAGCCATCCGGCGGTGAGCGCCGCCGACACGGCGTACCTGCTCGAGCAGGTGAATCGCGTGCTGGCCTCGCCGCTCGCGCCGGAGGATGTCGTCGGCGTCTACGCCGGGCTTCGGCCGTTGCTGGCCGGGGAGTCCGACCAGACGAGCAAGCTCTCCCGCGAGCACCTGGTCGGCCATCCGGTGCCTGGGCTCGTGGTCGTGGCCGGCGGCAAGTACACGACCTACCGGGTGATGGCCAAGGACGCCGTCGACGAGGCCGTCCGGGCGATGGATGTCGTCGCGACGGGGTGCGTGACCGACCGGGTCCCGCTCGTCGGCGCCGACGGCTGGTCGGCGCTGTGGAACCGGCGGCACGTCCTGGCCGCCGAGTCCGGGCTGCACGTCGCCCGCGTCGAGCACCTGCTCTCGCGCTACGGCTCGCTCGTGCACGAGGTACTCGCGCTCATCGCCGCCGACCCCGAGCTCGCCCTGCCGCTCCCCAGCTCGGACGACTACCTGCGGGCCGAGGTCGTCTACGCCGCGACGCACGAGGGCGCCCTGCACCTCGACGACGTCCTGGCCCGCCGGACCCGCATCTCGATCGAGTCCTGGGACCGGGGGGTGGACGCCGCACCCATTGTCGCGGAGCTGATGGGCGAGGTGCTCGGCTGGAGCGCCGCACAGCGGGCCCGCGAAATCGAGCACTACGAGAAGCGGGTGTCGGCCGAGCGGGACGCGCAGCGCCAACCGAACGACGAAACCGCCGACGCGGCTCGGCTCGGGGCGCCGGACATCGTGCCGTTGGGCTGATTTGCCTCTGCTGTGACGGCTGTGGGTCGCGTACGTTGGGCGCATGTGGTTCTGGCTCGCCGTCCTGGCCTGTCTGGTGCTTGGCTTCGGCGCACTCTGGATGTCGGACAGGCGAGCTCGGCGCTTGGGCCACACCTTCAGATCGGCAAGGGGCGTATACCGATCTGTGCGCGAGAGTAAGCGGGACGCCCGAGTCTTTGACGGTCCGCAAGGGTGGCTCAACACCACCAACACCGTGAAGTGGACCGCCTGGTCCCGGCGGAATAACAACAATGCTCGGGAGACACGCCGGGATGACGCCTGACCGTTCCGTTCCGCCAGACGGCCAGGACAGTGTCGCCGCCACCGATGGCAAGGACGCTGGCCAGGTGCACCGCGTCGGCGCCGCGTACGGCATGCCGGCCGGCGAGTGCGGTTGAAGGGTCACCTCGGTGTCACGTTGGTTCAGGTGGGTGTTCTGGTGCTGCGCCACTCCAGCATGAGCAGGGTGGCGTCGTCGGTGAGTTGCTCCTGGTGATGGGCCAGGAGCTCGCGTACGACGCGCCGCATCGTCTCGGGTGGGGCGAGACCGCCTGCGAGGTGGCGCACGACGAGCTCGCCGAGCCTGTCCACGCCGAAGAACTCCCCGCTGGGTGAACGGGCCTCGACCACTCCGTCGGTGTAGAGCAGGACGAGGTCACCGGGTTCAAGCTGCTCCTGCCCGACCTCCATCGAAGGTTCAGGGAGCAGAGCCCCCAGGCCGATGGGCGGTTGCGGGTCGGTTTCCAGGCGACGGACGAGCTTGCCGCCGCGGATCAAGAGCGGCGCCGGGTGGCCTGCGTTGACCCATTGCAACAGTCCTGTCCTGGTGTCGAGGTCCGCGAGCACGGCGGTCGTGAAGATCTCTCCACCCAGACCATCGATAAGGGCCTCATCGATGCTGCGAAGGGTCTCGCTCAGGGTCAGTCCGGCTCGCCGGGCGTTGCGGTATGCCGCGACGGTGAACACGGCGCACTGGGCGCTGTGCAGGCCATGTCCCATCCCGTCAAAGATCGCGACCCGCGTCCTTCCGTCATCGACGGCGTAGTCGATGGCATCGCCCGCGACGTGATAGCAAGGCTCCAGGGCTGCAGAGACCGTCACCGGTCGACTGGTGAAGGTGAGCGGTGGAAGGATCGCGTACTGCAGCTCCGCCGCGAGCCCCAGCTGGACGCGTCGGCGCAACCGGACGAACGTGTCGCCGTACGGGGTCTTCGCGGTGATGAGCTCGGCTGCCGCAGCGGCCAGCCGCGACAGGCTGGCATGAAGTTCCCCGGTCAGCTCCAAGCT
>JAYUEA010000531.1:0-3043 GCA_043739465.1 Propionibacteriaceae bacterium | reverse complement strand
CCGAGGTGGAACAGGAGCAGCATCAGCAGGATGACACCGCCCCAGCGCATCGTCCGGGCCGCGAACGTCTGGGCCCGGCGCTCAGTGCGCTGGTAGCGTCCTCGGCCCGCTTGAGAACGTCGGGTCAGCACGTATGCCGAGAACATGTGGAGCACGATGCAGGCCACCATGAACGCGCGGAACATCCAGATGAACCAGCCCGTGGGGATCAGGGGGTGCAGGATGTCGCTCTTGAGCCACTCGGCGTAGTAGTTGTAGGCCTCGGCGCCGATGAACGCCTTGAGGTTGCCCCACATGTGCACGAGGAGGAAGAGGATGAGGAAGAGGCCGGTGACGGCCATCAGCGCTTTCATCGCGACCGATGAACGCACTGCCTTCTGATGAACGGTGAGTGTTTGAGTCGCCACGGGCCTCACCTTATCCCGACGTCACCCCTGGTCGCCGCACTGGCCCCCTGGGATCGTCGCCGATTCAACGTGCAAGCGCTCCCCCATCCTCAGGAGGTGCTGGAACGCCGTTCATCGGTCAGCTGGACGGCCTCTTCGCGCCGCCACTCGGCGATCCGCGCATGGTGTCCCGACAGCAGGACGTCGGGCACGGTGAGCCCGCGCCACTCGAGCGGCTTGGTGTAGACGGGGTACTCCAGGAGACCGTCGAGGTCTGGTGAGTGGGACTCCTCGACCAGCGACTCGGGGTTCCCGAGGACACCCGGGATCAGCCGGACGACCGACTCGATGATCGCGAGCGCCGCGACCTCTCCCCCGTTCAGCACGTAGTCGCCCAGCGAGATCTCCCGCATCGCCACGCGATCGCGGTAGTGGGCCATCACCCGGGCGTCGATCCCCTCGTACCTGCCACAGGCGAACACGAGCCGGCTCCGGGTGGCGAGCTCGGCCGCGACGGCCTGCGTGTACGGGACACCCGACGGGGTCGGGACGACCAACGTCGTGCCTTCTGTGTCGTCGCCCAGCACGTCGTCCAGCGCCTCGCCCCAGGGCTCGGGCTTCATGACCATGCCAGCGCCGCCGCCGTACGGGGTGTCGTCCACGGTCCGGTGACGGTCGTGGGTCCAGTCGCGGAGGTCGTGGACGCCCAGCCCCACCAGGCCGGACGTGATGGCCTTGCCTACGAGCGACAGGGACAGCGGGGCGAGGTAGTCAGGGAAGATCGAGATGACGTCGAGCCGCATCAGCGGCGTGGTCGAGGTCATGCCTCGTCCTCGTCCTCGAGGAGACCCGTCACCTCAGCCAGTCGGCAGGTGCCGGCGACGAGGTCGACCTCCGGGACGAGCTCGGACACGAAGGGTACGAGTCGCTCCCCGGTCGAGGTCGTCACCGAGAGCAGGTCCTGCGACGGGAGATGTACGACCTCGGCGACCACACCGACGTCCACGCCGGCCGCGTCGAGGACGCGGAGCCCGCGCAGCTGCCGGTCGTAGTACTCCTCGGGGTCGTCGGGCCGTTCCGACGGGTCGACCACAGCGGTCAGCACGCGCCCGCGCAGGCCCTCCGCCGCCGTACGGTCGGTCGCCTGCTCGAAACGCACGAAAAGACGCCCCCCGGCGCCGTCACGTGTGGCGGCGACAGTGAGCGTCTCTTTCGTGCCCTCGATGCCGAGAACGGCGCCGGGGGCGTAGCGGGACTCGGGCTCGTCGGTGCGCAGCTCGACGCCGACATCACCACGAAGGCCGTTGGCCCGGCCGATGACGCCGACGATGACCTCGAGACGGTCATCGCCGGTCCGGCCGGGGTCAGCGACGCCGGCCACCCGTACGACCCGGACGACGGTCGACGTCGACGAAGTCGACGCGCACCTGCTCGCGCCCACCGAGGGCGCTCACGACGGTGCGCAGCGCGGTCGCCGTACGACCCTGCCGCCCGATGACCTTGCCGACGTCCTCAGGGTGCACGCGCACCTCGAGCATGCGGCCACTTCGCAGGTCGAGATCCTTGACGAGCACGTCGTCAGGGTTCGACACGATGCCGCGCACCAAGTGCTCGAGGGCCTCGGCCAGCACGTCAGGCCTGCTCGACCGCATCGTCGCTGACCGCGGCAGGCGCGTCGGCGACAGCCTCCGGCTCAGCGGCCTTGGCGGTCTTCTTGCGCGAGGTCGAGATGGCGTCGACAGCAGGAGCGCCGTCGGCCTCGGCCAGGGCCTTGTTGAAGAGCGCGGCCTTGTCCCTCGGCTCGCGCTGGGGGTCGATGCCCGACGGCGAGGTGTCGCCACTGAACGTCTGCCAGTCGCCGGAGCGCTTGAAGATGGCGACGACGGCTTCGGTCGGCTGGGCGCCGACGCCGAGCCAGTACTGTGCCCGCTCGGAGTTGACGCGGATCACGGACGGGTCGTTCTTCGGGTGGTAGAGCCCGATCTCCTCGATCGCCCGGCCATCGCGCTTGGCGCGCGAGTCCATGACGACGATGCGGTAGTGAGGTGAGCGGATCTTGCCGAGCCGCTTCAGTCGGATCTTGACAGCCACGTGTGTGGTTCTCCTGTGCGTACGTGCCTGGACATCCCAGACGGTTGGTGGATGCCATCGACTGCGAGTGGGGTCGCGCGAAAGCCTCCGGGGGATCCGCCGTGTACGCGATGAGAGGGCACGGGCACAACGGATGCGTGGGCAAGTCTGCCAGACTGACCCCTGTTGGACGAAACCGCCGCTCGGGCGGCACGCGCGAAGGTGGTGACCGGATGCTCTCACCCGGTCACGTGCGCCCCCCGCGCATCCTGGCGCTCCTCGGACCTGCCTTCGTCGCGGCCGTCGCGTACGTGGATCCCGGCAACGTCGCCGCGAACCTCAGCGCAGGAAGCAACTACGGGTACGCCTTGCTCTGGGTGCTCGTCGCGGCCAGCATCATCGCGGTCATCGTCCAGTACCTGTCGGCGAGAGTGGGCATCGTCACAGGTCGCTCGCTGGCGAGTCTGGTCACCGAGCGACTGAAGGACGAGCACCGCGCCTGGCGGCTGGCGTACGCGGTCCAGGCCTATGTGATGGCGATCGCCACCGACCTCGCGGAGGTGATCGGCGGCGCCCTCGGCCTGTAC
>JAYUEA010000530.1:0-3047 GCA_043739465.1 Propionibacteriaceae bacterium | reverse complement strand
CCCTCTCGACGAGCCACCAGTCGACAAGCTGACGAAGCCCCTCGTCCAGGTCGACCGTGGCACTCCAGCCGAGGTCGCGGCGCGCGGCCTCGGTCGATGCCAGCCGTCGGGTGACGCCGTTGACCTGGCGCTCCGGGCCGAACTCGATCGACTGGTCCGAGCCCATGGTCCGCAGCAGCGCCTCGGCGAGGCCGCGCAAGGAGGTCTCCTCCTCACTGGCGATGTTGTACACGCCCTCAACCACGTCCGACGCGGCCGCCAGGATGTTCGCCCGCGCGATGTCGGTGGTGTAGACGAAGTCCATCGTCTGCAGCCCGTCGCCGAAGATCAACGGCTGTTGCCCGGCCGCGATCCGCTGCATCCAGCGGATCAGCACCTCGGTGTAGAGACCGTGGATATCCATCCTCGGCCCGTACACGTTGAAGTAGCGCAGGGCGACGTAGTCGAGGCCCTGCATGGCGCGGAAACTCTTGAGCATCCCCTCGTTCATCACCTTCGCCCAGCCGTAGAACGTGTCGTTGTTCCACGGGTGATGGCGCTCGGTGGTGGGGAAGTCCTCGGCCAGCCCGTACACCGACGCCGACGACGAGGCGACGACCTTGGCGACGCGATGGTCCGCCGCCGCCTCGATGACGTTGAACGTGCCGTCGATGAGGACCTCGTTGGCGAGTCGGGGCTCCTCGGCGCACTGGGTGATCCGGATCGCTGCCAGGTGGAACACGAGGTCGCTGCCCTGGGTGAGGTCGTGGACGAGGTCCCGGTCGCGGATGTCGCCCTCGATGAGCTTCGTACGGGGGTCGGCCAGGGACTCTGTGAGGTTTCCGCGCCGGCCACGTACGAGGTTGTCGAGGATCCGGATCTCGGACACCCCGGCCTCCAGCAGCTGGTCGACCACGGTCGACCCGATCGTGCCGGCACCTCCAGTGACCAGGGCGGTCGCTCCCTGCAGCGACGTCATCGGCGAGCTTCCTGCAAGGGGGCCACCGGCTGGCCGGTGGCGAGGCTCTCGTCGATCGCCCGGAGCACCGAGAGCACGCGCATGCCCGAATGGCCGTCCGTGAGGGGTGGCCGGCCCTCGCGGATCGCGGCGGCGAACTCGCCGACCATGAGCCCGAGCGCCTCGGCCTCCCGCAGTGCGGGCACGTGGATGTCGCCCATACGGTACGAGACGTTGACCTGCTTGCGCTCGGCCAAGTCGTCCGGACGCATGGTCACGTCGACCCCGCGGTCGTACAGGGCCACGCGTTGCATCGGGTTGAGGTCGTCCCAGACGAGCGTGCTCTTCCGGCCGCCGACCACGAAGGAGCGGATCTTGGTCGGGGAGAGCCAGTTGACGCTGATGTTGGCGATCCCTCCGCCCGGCAGCGGCAGGCTGGCGTGGCCGATGCACACCCTGCCGGTGTCGAGGGGGTCGGCGCCGGTGGCGGTCACCGCACCGACGTCGAGCCCGTCAGGGAGGATGAAGTCGAGGATGGACAGGTCGTGCGGGGCCAGGTCCCAGAACACGTTGACGTCCGGCTGTACCAGCCCGAGGTTGATGCGCACCGAGTCCACGTACAGGACGTCCCCGATGACGTCCTGAGCGATCAGCTGCCGGATGTGCCTGACGGCCGGGGTGTAGCAGAACGTGTGGTCGAGCATGAGCGCTCGGCCCTGTGCTGCCGCCACGTCGACCATGCGTCGGGCGTCCTCCAGCGTGGATGCCAGCGGCTTCTCCACGAGGACGTGCTTGCCCGCCTCCAGCGCTGAGATCGCGAGCGCGGCATGGGTCCTGGCCGGTGTCGCGATCGCCACCGCGTCGATGTCGTCGCGCTCCAGCAGCCGGGCCACGTCGGTCTCGATGGCCACGGTCGAACGGTCACCCACGACTCGGGCCGCACGCGCAGGGTCGAGGTCGCAGACCGCGACCAAGTCCCAGTCGGGGCTACTCCTGAAGTTGCGGACCAGGTTTGGGCCCCAGTACCCGGCCCCGATCACGGCGATCCCCAGCTTGCTCATGCCGTCTCCCCCTCGTGGGTCAGGCACCGACATGTTGGGAGCGCCTGCGGCTCCCGCCATGTCAAACCTCCCGTGCTGACTCGGATGCTAGTTGCTTCTGCACACGCCGTACAGGGTGTCATCGGGTCCGCAGGACCCGCCATCAGTACGCCCCTCGTGGCCGGAGGATGGCTCCGACAGTGCGCATCATGATCATGAGGTCCTGCAACAGGGACCAGTTGTCGACGTAGTACAGGTCGAGCCGCACCGTGTCGTCCCACGAGAGGTCCGACCGTCCGGAGACCTGCCACAGACCTGTCAGACCGGGTCGGACATCCAGCCGCCGGTGGACGTCCTGGTGGTACAAGTCCACCTCTCTCGGCAGCGCGGGGCGTGGCCCGACGAGACTCATCTGGCCTTGCAACACGTTGAGCAGCTGCGGCAGCTCGTCGAGGGACAGGCGCCTGATGAGTCTGCCGACTCGGGTCGTCCGAGGGTCGTTCCTGATCTTGAACAGGACTCCGTTGAGCTCGCTGTCCAGGGAGGTCAGGCGTTGCTCCGCGTCCACGACCATGGAGCGGAACTTGTAGAACCGGAAGGTCTCGCCCTTGAGCCCCACACGGATCTGCTGGAAGACCACAGGTCCCCCGTCCTCGATCTTGATCGCAAGGGCGATGACGGCCATGATGGGCGCTGCGATCGCCAGGGCGGCGGCTGCCCCGACGATGTCGAACAGGCGCTTGCTCCAGCGCATAGCCAGCAGCGCACGTGGGCTCTCCACGTAAACCAGGGGTAGTCCGCCGACGGGCCGCAGGTTCATCCGCGCTGCCGACACGTCGGTGAGCCCGGGCACGACCACCAGCTGCGTGTCCAGGGCCTCGAGCTGGCGGGCCAGTCGGTTGAAGGCGTTGGCCGACGGGAGTGCCCCGTCGGTGAAGATGACGGTCTGCGCGGCCGTCTCCTTGATCGTGGAGATGATGTCGTCGACTGAGCCGAGCACGTGCAGCCCGGCCGGTGTGACGACCTCACCCTGCGGGGGCGTCAGGGCACCCACCACGCGGAAACCGAGG
>JAYUEA010000529.1:0-3056 GCA_043739465.1 Propionibacteriaceae bacterium | reverse complement strand
GCGAGTACAAGGTCCCCGGCGGCAAGCTCGTGGCCGTCGATGTCCAGATCTCCGGCGAGGCCCTCGCCGAGGTGCGGGTGAGTGGCGACTTCTTCCTCGATCCCGACGAGGCCCTCGACGTCATCAACAGCTCGCTGACCGGCCTCAGCACGCACACCCGGGTGAGCGAGCTGGCCGCTGCCATCGACGAAGGCCTCGCCCGCGCTCGTACAGAGGCGACCCTGCCCGGTCCCGTGACGATGGCCGGCTTCGACTCGCGCGCGGTCGCCGTGGCCGTACGACGCGCGCTCGGGCACTCGACCGGCTGGGGCGACCACACGTTCACGTACCTCGATCCGGGACCCCTGGACCCCGCCAAGCACGCCGCGCTCGACGAGGTGCTCGGGCGCGAGCTGGCCGCCGGGCGCCGGGGCCCGACGTTCCGGTTCTGGGAGTGGGAGAACCCGGCCGTCGTCATCGGGTCGTTCCAGTCGCTGCGCAACGAGGTCGACGAGCAGGCGGCCGCCGAGTACGGCGTGCAGATCGTCCGCCGCATCTCCGGCGGCGGTGCGATGTTCATGGAGGCCGGCAACTGCATCACGTTCTCCCTCGTTGTGCCGGAGACCCTCGTCGACGGCATGAGCTACGAGGAGTCGTACGCCTTCCTCGACGGCTGGGTGCTCACCGCGCTCGGGGAGCTGGGCGTGAAGGCCCACTACGCCGGCCTGAACGACATCGCGTCCGCTGCCGGCAAGATCGCCGGCGCTGCGCAGAAGCGGTTCGTCGGCGGTGCGGTGCTGCACCACGTGACGATGGCGTACGACATCGACGCCGACAAGATGCTGCAGGTGCTGCGGATCGGGCGCGAGAAGCTCAGCGACAAGGGCACCACGAGCGCGAACAAGCGCGTCGACCCCGTCCGCTCGCAGACCCACATGCCGCGCGCAGAGGTCATGGCGTCGTTCCTCGCGACGTTCCGCCGCCTGTACACGGTCGCCGACGACGTCCTGACCGTCGACGAGCTGGCACAGGCCGACGAGCTCGTACGGACCAAGTTCGCCACCCCCGGGTGGACGGCCCGCGTCCCGTGACCCTCCGGCTAGCCTTGCCGACGTGACGGATCCGGCGGCGAACCCCGTACTGGTGGAGGTTCCTGTCTCCGTCACGGGCCTGACCGGCTCCGAGGTGGCGGCCAGGGTCGCCGCCGGGGAGACCAACGCCGTCGTCGAGGTGACCAGCCGACCCCTGTCGGAGATCATCAAGGCCAACGTCTTCACCCGCTTCAACGCCCTGCTGGGCGCGCTGCTCGTGCTCGTGCTGTCCACCGGCTCGTACAAGAACGCGCTCTTCGGCATCGCCCTCGTCGTGAACTCCCTGCTCGGCATCGGCCAGGAGTGGCACGCCAAGCGCAAGCTCGACTCGCTCGCCGTGCTGCACGCACCGACGGCGTTGGTGCTGCGCGACGGGACGTCCGTCGAGGTGCCGAGCGCCCAGGTCGTACGGGGCGAGACCGTCGCCCTGCGACCCGGCGACCAGGTCTGCGCCGACGGCGTCGTCCTGTCGGCCGACAACCTCGAGCTCAACGAGTCGAATCTCACCGGCGAGTCCGACGCGGTCCCGAAGTCGATCGGCGACCCGGTGTCGAGCGGTACGGCGGTGGAGGCCGGCAGCGGCTGGTACCGCGCGGACGTCGTCGGCGCCGAGGCCGGGGCCCAGCGACTGGCCGCCGAGGCCAAGAAGTTCACGCGGGCCCACTCCGAGGTCCAGCACTCCACGAACGTGCTCCTGCGTTGGCTGACCTGGGTCGTGCTCGTGATGCTGCCGATCTCGGCCTGGTCGCAGTGGCGGGCGATCTCCGACGAGGGCTGGCGGCAGGTCGTGCTCCGGACGGCTGCGGGCATGGTCGGCCTGGTGCCTGAGGGCCTGGTCGTGCTGACGACGCTCGCCTTCCTCCTCGCCGCAGTCCAGCTCACCCGCCGGCAGGCGCTCGTGCAGGAGCTGCCCGCCGTCGAGGGCCTGGCCCGCGTCGATGTCATCTGCGTCGACAAGACCGGCACTCTGACCGAGGGCGAGATCCGGTTCGAGGGTCTGACGGTCGTCGGCGGCGAGGACGAGGACGAGGTACGGGCCGTGCTGGCGGCGCTCGCGCACGACAGCGCCGGCAACCAGACCAGCCGTGCCCTGGCCCGTGCCCTTCCCGGCAACGGGCTCGAGGTGGGCGAGCGTGCCGCGTTCTCGTCGGCCCGCAAGTGGAGCGGCGGCGTCGTCTCCGGGCAGCCATGGCTGCTCGGCGCACCGGACGTGCTGCTCGCCTCGACCACGCCCGACCCGGGTCTGGCCGACCGCGTGCACGAGCTTTCCGACGCAGGGCGCCGCGTGCTGCTGCTTGCGCGGGCTGATGCACTGCCCGCCCCCGACGAGCAGCCCGCCGGGGTGCGTCCGGCGGCTCTCGTGGAGCTTGCCGAGCTCGTACGGGACGACGCCCGGCAGACGCTCGACTACTTCCGCGACCAGGGCGTACGCGTCATCGTCATCTCCGGTGACACTCCCCGCACCGTGGCAGCCGTCGGTCGCGAGGTCGGACTCGACGTGGGGGAGCCCGTCGACGCGCGCACCCTGCCGGAGGACCCGGAGCAGCTGGCCGAGATCGTCGAGCGGACCACCGTGTTCGGACGCGTCACCCCCGCTCAGAAGCGCGCGGTCGTACGGGCCCTGCAGTCGCGCGGGCACGTGGTCGCGATGACCGGCGACGGCGTCAACGACGTGCTCGCGCTCAAGGACGCGGACATCGGCATCGCCATGGGCAACGGAGCGCAGGCGACGAAGGCCGTCGCACAGCTGGTACTCCTCGACTCGAAGTTCTCGCACCTGCCGTCGGTGCTGGCCGAGGGTCGGCGCCTGATCGGCAACGTCGAGCGCGTCGCCAGCCTGTTCGTCACGAAGAACGTCATGAGCGCCGTCTCGATCCTCGCCGCCGCGTTCTTCGGCCTGGCCTACCCGTTCCTGCCCAGCCAGCTGACGCTGGTCTCGACGGTGACGATCGGCATCCCCGCGGCGATCCTGGCCCTGGGGCCGAA
>JAYUEA010000528.1:0-9192 GCA_043739465.1 Propionibacteriaceae bacterium | reverse complement strand
CGTGGACGCCGCCCCCACCTCGCCGGCGTGGGTGGCCTCCACCGCGTCCAGTCAGGCCCCCAACGTCGGTCTCACGCTCGGCGCGATCGGCTCAGGCGATCTCGTCGAGTACGGACCGTGGCCGCGCGACCTGGTCTACCTGATCACCATCGGGATCCGGGTCCTGTGCGCGGTCTGGATCGCGAGCGGCCCAGAGGCCGGGTCCTGAGAACAACTGAAAGTCGGCCTTCGGCCATAGCGCATGCCGAAGTGGCCCCGAGAACAACCACAGCTCCGCTATCGGTGCGCCATCTGCCCCGACCTCGTCCGCATGCAGAGGCGGGATCACCACGACAAGGGTTGCTTCGTTCGCCTCGCGATCATCTGGTCGAGCCGGCCGATGGGCACGCATCAAACGAGTCGCTGACCGTCAACCCTCGTCGAGCTCCCAGGCTGGGCCGTGGAGACGGCCTTCGCACAACTGTGCGAGCGCGTTCTCGACGTCGTCCCGCGACAGTCCGTACGCACTCGGGAGGGTGAGCACCTGCCCGCCCACCCTCACGTCGATCTCGCCGTCGTCCTTGGCGCGGCCCAGCGCGTTGAGGGTGCCCGAGGGACCGTCGGCGGTGAGCATGAAGATGTCGTCGCCGCCGCCCACGGTGACCTCCCATTCGCCGATGGTGCCCGACAGCATGTCGAGCTCCGGGTCGGCCATGGCGTCGAGCGCGGCAGGACGGACGAACCGGTCCGCCCAGTCGACGTGTTCCGGGTCGATCTTCGGCGGGATCGCCGGCGCTGCCGTCGACTCGGTGTCGGTCCAGCCGAAGGCCAGTCGGAGGACCTCGGAACGTACGGGGCCGGTCGTGAGCAGGTCAGGATGGTCCGTCAGCTCGCGCCCAGTCACCCAGACGACCTCCGGCCGCACCTCAGGGGGGAACGACTGCACCTCCTCGGCATGCAGCTGGACCCACATGAAGTGGCCATAGAGCTCGTCACCGAGATCGAGGTGGGTGGCCGCCATGCGGCTGCGCGGGATAGTCACGCCCAGCCGCGCTCGCAGCAGGCTCGCCAGCGCGTCCTGGGGCCACGCATCGGCGAACTCGACAGTGAGCACCGACCGCGTCGCACGATCCGTGAGTAGCCGACCGTCCTCGTCGACGGCGATGGCTACGGCCAGGTGTCGTTCCTCGTCTGCCACTCTCCGATCGTAAGCCCGGATCGTGCCGACCTAGGCTGACCTAGGGTTGGTGGATGAGTGAGCAGAGGATCGAGCACGACTCCATGGGTGACGTCGCCGTTGCGAAGGACGCACTGTGGCGGGCCCAGACGCAACGAGCCACCGAGAACTTCCCGATCAGCGGCACCCCCCTCGAACCGCGACTGATCCGGACCTTGGGGCTGGTGAAGTCGGCAGCGGCCGGCGTCAACGCGGAGCTCGGCGTGATCGACACGGCCACCGCCACCGCCATCGTGGCGGCGGCCGACAAGGTGGCCGCTGGGCAACACCTAGACGCATTCCCCATCGACGTGTTCCAGACCGGCTCGGGAACCTCGTCCAACATGAACGCGAACGAGGTGATCGCCTCGCTGGCGCTCGCGGCGGGCGTCGACGTGCATCCCAACGACGACGTCAACGCCAGCCAGTCGAGCAACGACGTCTTCCCCACAGCGATCCACGTGGCCGCGACGCTGGCCGTCGTCGAGGACCTCATGCCGTCGCTCGACCTGCTCGGCAAGAGCCTGGAGCGCAAGGCCGAAGAGTTCGCCCCGCTGGTGAAGGCGGGCCGCACGCACCTCATGGACGCGACACCGATCACGTTGGGGCAGGAGTTCAGCGGGTACGCGGCGACCGTGCGCTACGCGACAGAGCGGCTCGAGTCCGTACTCCCCCGGGTCCGTGAGCTGCCGCTCGGCGGGACGGCTGTCGGCACCGGCATCAACACCCCACCGGGGTTCGCGAGGGCCGTCATCGAGCGCCTCTCCACGACCACGGGACAGACGTTCACCGAGGCCAGGAACCACTTCGAGGCGCAGGGTACGAGGGACTCGCTGGTCGAGCTCAGCGGGGTGCTGCGGACCATCGCGGTCGGGCTGACGAAGATCTGCAACGACCTGCGGTGGCTGTCGAGCGGGCCGACTGCGGGTCTCGCCGAGATCCACCTGCCGGACCTGCAGCCCGGATCGAGCATCATGCCGGGCAAGGTCAACCCGGTTCTCTGCGAAGCGACGACCATGGTGTGCGCCCAGGTGGTCGGCAACGACGCCACCGTCGCCTGGGCCGGCGCGGCCGGCACGTTCGAGCTCAACGTGATGATGCCGGTGATCGCTCGCAACCTTCTGGAGTCCATCCGTCTGCTCGGCACGTCGACAGCCTTGCTCGCGACCCGCTGCGTCGACGGCATCACCGCGGACGCCGACAGGATGCGCCACTATGCGGAGTCGTCGCCGAGCATCGTCACGCCGCTGAACAGACTGATCGGGTACGAGGAAGCGGCCACGGTGGTCAAGAAGGCGGTGGCGGATAGCACCACGATCCGGGAGACCGTCATGGCGCTCGGCTACGTCGAGAGAGGGGTTCTCACCGAGCAGCAGCTGGATGCAGCCCTCGACGTCACCACGATGACAGGGCCGAACACCTGAGTGATCACGATGTCTAGCATCCGCATCCACCAGCAATGGCGGGTCTGTTTCATCGGGACCGACGCGAGCCGCCGACGTCGAGATCGTGGATTTCGGCCACGCGAACCCTAGAGTTCGCGTTCCTCGCTGCCATCTCAGCAAGAAAGCTCTGAATGTCGGCCCACCAGTCGCTTGGAAGTTCCTTGACTGCCGTTGCCAAGTCCTCAAGGTCATGCTTGTCCTCGTGCGCGGCCGAGCCGCTTCTCGTCAAGGGCCATCGCAGGGGCGAATCGATTCTTGGGAGTGTCTGTACCGTGGAGGGATGAAGGCCCAACGCGTGATCCTGCTGGTTGGCGGACTGGTCCTGCTCGCGGTCGGCGTCCTGTGGACACTGCAGGGGCTCGGCAAGGTCGGGGGGAGCGTGATGTCCGGCGTGACCCTGTGGGCGATCATCGGGCCTATCGTCGCCGTGGTCGGCGCCTACCTCATGTGGAGGGCGAGCCGCCGAACGCCGCGCAGAGCAAGGTCGTCAGGCCCGCCGACACCCAGTTCTTGACCCAAAACGCTTCACTGGTGAGCGGTGACCGCTCATGCCTACGCGGTCGGCTGAGCGGTCACTCGGGAAGGTCACCGTCGTCCTGCGGCTCGGAGCCCCACCCGGCGGTGAAGAGGACCTCCGCCCCCTGCGTGTCTTCAACCACTCGGGCCAGCAGCTCAGAGGCGGTTCTCGAGCGCAGCAGCGCGTACTGGTCCAGCGAGTTGAGCGGTGCGATGCCGGCGACCTGCCAGATGCGCTGCGCCAACTCGGGCGACAGCTCAGTGTCGGCCGGCCAGGGGAACTCGACGAACTCGCTCGCCCTGGAAATGGTCGCACGCACCACAGCCTCGGCCGTGCCGAGCTCTGAGGGGGTGGACTCGTCGAACTCCAAAGCGGCGAGCTCGCGCACCTGTGCCCGCGGGAAAGGGTCATCCTGCAGCCAGCGCACCACCTCGAACCGTGCGGCACCGGTCGCGAGCAGCACGATCGAGCCCGCGGTCTGCTCCACCGAAACGATGCGCGCCACCGTGCCCACCGCGAACCGCACGTCGCCACCCCCGACCTCGGAGCCTCGCTCGATCAGCACCACCCCGAACTCGTGCTCGGTCTCCCCGAGTACCGACAACAACATCGCCACGTAGCGCGGCTCGAAGACTCGCAGCGGCAACGGCATGCCCGGAAACAGCACGGATCCGAGCGGGAACATCGCTAGCTCACGCGTGGCGCTGGTCATGACGGCGATCCTGCCGGACGCGGGCCGACGAAGCGAGCCCGACCAAGAGATCCACGGTCACGGGACAGTGATGGTCGCCCGACGTGACAAGCGCCACGTGAGCCTCGTGCCTCACCCGAGGACCAGCCACAACACGTACGGGAAGGGACCAACCGCTCTGCGCGCGGCATGTGCGGACGTTCACGCGGGAACGGCGTAGCCCGCCGCATGAGCGAAAGTTCGTAAGGACGGCGCCGCCCAGCGCCGCGCGTAGCAGGTGCGATATATACTTCGGAAGCGAGACTCTTGTTTCGGTAATACATCATTGCTAGGTTGTCCTCGCGGAGGCAGCAGCCTCGCACCCAGCTACGGAGGTTTCCATGAGCGCAACCCTTGCCGTACGTCACACCGTCGCCGACTACGCCGCATTCCGTCCGGTCTACGACAGTCTCGATTCGCTGCGGGCCGAGTACGGCTGCACCGGCGAGAAGGTTCTTCGCGATCCGGCTGATGCCAACGATCTCTTCATCACCCACGACTTCCCGAGCGTCGACCAGGCGGCTGCGTTCGCCAGCGACGCTCGGCTCAAGCAAGGCATGCAGGCAGCCGGTGTCACGTCCGCTCCGAGAATCGAGATCTTCGAAGTTGTCTGAACCACGACGCCCCGGCCGGCCGCGAAAGGCGAAAGCATCGTCGCCTTCCGCGGCCGCGCTCGGCCTGGTCGAAGTCGGGTCCGACTTCCAGGCCGAATACCCCGATGGCGAGCCACGAGCGGCGGAGATCCATGCAACGCTCATCCGCACCGGCCAGGCCCTGATCGCCGAGGTCGACCGCGCAATGCTGGCATCGTTCGGCGTTCCGCAAGCAGTGCTCAACAGCCTCGCCGTCATTGAGGGCGCTGACCAACCACTGACTCCGAGCGAAATCAGCGAACGTACCTTCACCTCGTCGGCCACGATGACGGCGACGATCGACACCCTCGAAGGGCGTGGGTGGGTTCGGCGCGTCAGGAACCCTGACGATCGGCGAAGCGTTCATGTGGAGGTCACCGACGAGGGCCAAGCAGTCACCGACCGGTTCCTACCCGGCATCCGCAAGTTGGATGTAGCGATCTGCGCCACCTTGAGCAGTGCCGAGCGTGCGACGATGCTCGAGCTGCTCGGCAAGGTCCTGGCCCAGCTCGCCATCGTCGCTGCCGAACCGCCGATCCCTCTCGAAGGGCGGCGCAACCGCCCCCTGCGACGCCGCAAATGAGGTCGGCTCGGCGCGTCCGGGGCCAATCGCACTTTCACGCTCAGGCCAAGCAACCGCAGGGCTTCATCGGCTGGTCGACGGTTTCCATCGCGGCAGTTCAGGACGTTCCTGCGGGAACGTGCACCTCGCGGCGGATCCGGACGTCCCCAGGAACGTCCGGCCGCGGCAAGAGCGCGCCTGGCTTGACCTCATCGTCGCCCGCGTGAGTTGCCGGTCTGCGCCGGACGGCCGGCGAGCTGAGTCTGGTTCTTTTTGTGGCCGACAGGGGGCTTTCCTGCGAGCGAACGCTGAGGAGTGCCGGTGCGCCGCGTGGTCGATCAGGAATGCAGTGCCGAAGGCGCACGGAGAGCATTGCCTAGCATGAGAAGAACTCGATCGGGAAGGACGCCTCGCGGAACCTCTGCTCCAGCTCGAACGAGCGGTCGTCGACCCACGCGTCCGCAAGCAGCTGCCGCAGGTCGTCACCGGGACGCCCGCCGAGCAGCTCGATGAGCTGTGGGACGTGGCGAGGCCGGACGGTGCGGAAGTACTCGTACTCGGTGTCGTTGCTGACCAGTCCGGCGGGAACGCCGAGGTCCTGGGCTTCAAAGCAGACGGTGCCGTCGGGCTCCCTGCGTGCGGACAGGTGGCTGTGGATGCCGTTCACAACGACGTCACGAAGGTTCACGGTCCAGGGGTCGACCGGCGGCGCCGAGTCGGCCATCACCTCCAGCGCATTCCGGTACTTGTCCTGCAGCCGGGCCCGATCCTGTTCGTCGAGACGGGCGACCCTGTCGGGGTCGGTGTTGTCCCAGACGTCGGCCAGCTTGACCACGATCGCGAGGTCGTCGGCGGCGACCGTTCGGTAGTAGTCATCTCCCGCGTCCGGGCGGCGGGTCATCGCGTCGACCGCAGTCACTACGTCTTCACCAAACTCGCCGGCACGCAAGTCGTCCAGAGTCGTCGCGGTGTCCTCGACCACGTCGTGCAGCCAAGCCACGGCGACCGCGTCTGGCCTCCCATCGACCTTCGCCACGCGCTCGGCGACGCGGCGAGGGTGGTCGATGTAGGGCATGCCAGACTTGTCCACCTGACCCTGGTGAGCCTTCTTGGCGATGTCTTTGGCGCGGTCGCCCTGTTCAGAAGACACGAACAAACCTGAAGCTGTGGTCCCCGCTACTCATGATGGAAGTGTCGCACTCGGGAGGGCGGGACGAGCAGTGGCTACCTGATCGGCGAGAACACGTCACCTGCGGCAGATGTGTGCTCTTCGTCAGAGCGTCCCGATAGCCAGCTCGAGTAGGTGGGGCTCGCTTACGAGTCGAGTTCTTCGAGGACGGTCCTGAGTTGGGCGACGAAGGTGGGGAGGTCGTCGACTGCCGTGGAGTGCAGGACCGCGAGGTCGATTGACCAGTATCCGTGGACTATCCGGTTTCGTAGCTGGCTCGGTCGTGCCCAGTTCACATTGGGATGGGCGGTTTTGAACTGCTCGGGGAGTTGGGCTGCGGCCTCGCCGAGCACGGTGAAGTTCCACAAGAGCGCGTCGCGGCGTTGCCGGTCCGCCTCGATCGCCTCCACCTGATGGCCCTGGGCCAGTTGATGTGCTTGCTCGGCGGCGTCGATCATCTCGCGCAGCAGGAGGATCTCACGCCGCGGCATAGAAGGGTTGGGCTTCCTGGAGTACTTGATCACGGATCAGGGAGTTGAGCGCGTGGGGAGAGACCAGGTCGACGGGTCGTCCAAGCACGGCTGCGAGTTCTTGGCTCAGGTCTTCGATCGCCCACCCCAGACGAGCGCCGGGAGCGAGGGTGTAGAGCAGATCGATGTCGCTGTCGGCGGCGGCGGTGCCGCGTGCCAAGGACCCGAAGATCTCTAGACGCACGACGCCGTAGCGCTCGCACACCTCGCGCAAGCGCTCTCGGTCGATCTGCATCGTGAGCACGGCTGAAGTCTACGGGGACTACCCCATCGGCGCGTCAGGTCCGGGCGCCGCGTCGTGGCAACCTGCGTCATCCTTCAGGAGGCCCGGCTCAGGTGCCGGAGGCCATGTAGGCGTCCAGGATGTAGTTCGGGGGGCGGTCGAGGTTCTTGCGCGCCCGGTCGTAGCGCATCGTGGTTCGCGGGTCCGCATGACGGGCAGCGATCTGGACATCGCGAAGGTCGACCCCAGCATCCAGCATCGCCGTGACGAAGGTGTGGCGCAGCATGTGTGGGTGCATCCTGGGCAGCCGCACGTTCGCCGTCTCGGCGAGACGACGCAGCCGTCGGGTGGCGGCGTGCCGGTCCATCCGGACCCCGCGCCGGTTCAGCAGGATCGGGCCGTCGGTGCGTTCCGCGACCGAGCGTTCGACGGCGCGGGCGACCGCGGGCGGCAGAGGCGTGAGGACAACTTTGCCGCCCTTGCCCCGGACCTTTAGGACGCGGTGCCCGTGCTCCTCGCCGAGATCCTCGATGTTCGCACCGCAAGCCTCGAAGATCCGCAGGCCGAGTAGCCCCAGCATCGCGACCAGCGCGAAATCATTGCGGTTCGTGGAGTCCCCGGCCGCTGCCAGCAGCGCCTCAAACTGCAGATGCGACAAGCCCAGAGTCGGCGACTCCGGCGGCACGTTCGGGCGGCGCACATAGTCCGCCGGGGAGACCGGCAACACTTGGTCGATCACGCAGGTGCGGAAGAACCCGGCGACCACCGACATCCGCCGCGACACCGTGGAGGGCTTGAACCGGCGAACCTCCTGCATCCATCGCACATACAGCTCGACATGCACCCGCTGCGCTGCCAACGGCGGCAACCGCCGCTCGGTGCACCACGCCAGGAACGCTCGCAGATCAGACTCGGTATGCACGCGCGTCGCGTCCTTGAACCTCGCCAAATAGGCCGCGACTGCCCGGACCAACGGGTCCGTGTCCGCGGCAAGCACCACCGGAAACAGAACAGGCTCAGCACTCATCCCCGGATCGTCCCGCCGCCGGGACCCACCGACCAGACCCCAGGAACCGACACGCCACCGGCGCCAGAGTCGTGCGTTACGCCTGGGTCTTCATGACTTCGAAGGAGCACCGTGGGCCGGTGGCCCTGGCGAGTCGCCGGTCGCCGGTGAGCAGGGCTGCCTGGAGTGCCTCGGCCAGGGCCACGTAAGCGGCGTCGTAGGTGGTGAGGTTGTCGCGCAGCTCCCAACATCGGCCCAGCAATGGGGTGTGCTCAACACGCTGGACGGGCAGATCCCGCAGATCGTCCAGTGCCTGCCCGACCCGTCGGGCATCAAGGTGGCCACCGCGGGCCAGCCCGCGCCACACGGAGGCCACCTCGAGATCGATCAACGCCGGCGCGGCGAGTCGTTCGCCACGCAGCCGATCCCGAACCAGGTCCCCGTCCGGGCCGTCATGAGGTTCTGGCCGGCTGGCCAGTAGTCCGACAGTCCACAGGTCAGGCAACATCCCACTGGTGCGGAAGTGCGGCAGCCGCCAGCCTTCCGAGAACCACCTCAAGGTCTTCAGCTCGCGTGTGTGCGTACACCTCGTCGCCCACCACCAAGGTCGCCGTGGTCACCGGCACTGGTCCGCCCGACAACTCCAGCCGCAGCTCAAGTTGTCCGGCCACAGCGTCGGTGATCTTCGCCGAAACGCCCCCCGTAATGACGCAGAAGTCCAGTTCGCCCGCTCCGTTGAGGCTCAGTAATGTCGTTGGGGACTCGGCCTTCTGCCCGTTGGGAAGCGCGACTCGCGGCAGTAGCGGAAGTTCGCTTGCTGTCGGTGCGTTCACGCTCTGGCTCACGAAAACTGGCGCCGTCGAGGAAGGCTCGGCCCTCCATGCGGTGTTGTCATGGCCGGAGTTGCTAGGGTGCGAGGGTGGTGGCGCAGACGGGCTACGTAATGTTCCTGAACGGCGGATATGGCGTTGGCAAGTCAGCTGTGCTCGACCACATGGGCGATCTGCTCCACGAGGCTAGCCGGCCATTCAGCCTCATGGACGTCGACTGGTTCCACCGATCGTGGCCGCCTGCGAACGATGACAGTCAGAACGTGCTTACCGAGGCCGCCAATCTGGACGCGGTATCGGCCAACTATGTGAAGGCCGGACAGCGTCAACTTGTTGTCTGCGGTGTTATTCGAG
>JAYUEA010000527.1:0-9198 GCA_043739465.1 Propionibacteriaceae bacterium | reverse complement strand
CGGTGGAGGGCCATCTGCGCCATCTCCTGGGCTTCGGGTCAATCAACACCTGAGGCCCCAACCCCGTCAGATGTGACCTTTCTCATCGACCGACCGGTACGTGAGAGTTCACCTTTCGGCCCCGCCCTGGTCGCGGCGCTGATCGGTCTCTGAGCGCGGTGTCGATTCTGGCTATGCGCAGGTAACCTGTGCGGGTGACAGTTCGCCCTGACGGCCGGCGCCTTCTTCGCCTCGAGGTCAAGAACTCCCAGACACCCATCGAGCGCAAGCCCGAGTGGATCCGCACGCGCGCGATCATGGGCCCGAACTACACCGAGCTCCAGTCGATCATCCGTCGCGAAGGACTTCACACCGTCTGTCAGGAAGCCGGCTGCCCCAACATCTTCGAGTGCTGGGAGGACCGCGAGGCCACCTTCCTCATCGGCGGCGAGGCCTGCACGCGCCGCTGCGACTTCTGCCAGATCGAGTCGGCCAAGCCGACCCAGTACGACACCGAGGAGCCGCAGCGGGTCGCCGAGAGCGTCAAGGTCATGGGCCTGCGGTACGCGACCGTCACCGGCGTCTGCCGTGACGACCTGCCCGACGAGGGCGCCTGGCTGTACGCGGAGACGATCCGCGCGATCCACCGCGACAACCCGGGCGTCGGCGTCGAGATGCTCGCGCCCGACTTCTCCGGCAAGCCCGAGCTCGTCGACCAGGTGCTGGCCACGCGTCCCGAGGTCTTCGCGCACAACGTCGAGACCGTGCCGCGGGTGTTCAAGCGGATCCGTCCCGGGTTCTCGTACGACCGCTCGCTCGGTGTACTGACCCGTTCCCGCGACGCCGGCCTGGTCACGAAGTCGAACCTCATCCTCGGCCTCGGCGAGACCCGCGAGGAGGTCTCGCAGGCGCTGCGCGACCTCCGGTCCGCCGGAACGCACCTCGTGACCATCACCCAGTACCTGCGTCCCAACGCCCGCCTCCACCCAGTCGACCGGTGGGTGGAGCCCGCCGAGTTCGACGAGTTGGCCGCGGAGGCGACCGAAATCGGCTTCGAGGGCGTCATGTCGGGCCCGCTGGTGAGATCCTCGTACAGGGCCGGGCGTCTGTACCGACAGGCAATCGACGCGCTGGCCCTCGGCCAGAACCATGACGATCAGAATGTGAGTACCGATGGCGAGTGAGCGTGCCAAGGAGCTGGCGACTGCGCAGAAGGAGCAGAAACGGGCGGAGCAGCTGCGCCGCAAGAACTCCACCAACCCCAAGGACTGGGGCCAGATCCGCCAGATCCGCGAGGTCTACAAGATCACGACGGAGAACGACCCCAAGGCGAACCTGCTCATGGGTGGCGCGTTCGCGCTCATGGTCGTGGTCTTCACGCTGCTCGGGATCTTCGTGCTGTCGCCGTGGTGGATGTACGTGATCTTCGGCGTCAGCTTCGGCCTGCTCGCGGCGATGGCCGTCCTCACCTGGCGTGCCAAGAGCGCGACCTACAAGCGGTATGAGGGCCAGAAGGGCGCCGCCGAGGTCGCCATGAGCATGCTCAGCAAGGAGTGGGTCAAGTCGCCGGTGATCACCGCGAACCGTCAGCTCGACATCGTCCACCGCGTCGTCGGCCCGGGCGGCATCGTGCTCATCGGCGAGGGCGACCCGGGACGCGTGCGCCAGATGCTCGCGACCGAGTCCAAGAAGCACGAGCAGATCAAGTACGGCACCAAGGTGACCACGGTCATCATGGGCGACCGTGAGAACCAGGTCCCGCTCGAGAAGCTCTCCGACCACATCAAGAAGCTGCCGAAGGTCATCAAGACCGCCGAGATCGCCGAGCTGTCGAACCGGCTGCGCGCCCTCGACTCGATGCGTCCGAAGATCCCTCTGCCCAAGGGCCCGCTTCCGACGTCCGCCAAGGGCGCGCGTCAGGCCGTACGCGGTCGCTAAGGCCCACTAGCCCAGCTGCTCCGACAGCTCCAGCCAGGAGTCCTCGACCTCGGCCAGCTCGGACTCCAGGTCGCGCACCTGGTCGTGCAGCTTTCCAAGACCTACGTAGTCGGCCGTGTCGTGGCCGGCCATCTGCGCGTGCAGCTGCACGATCCGCTCCTCGATGCGTTGGAACCTCCGCTCGGTGGCCTGGAGCTGCTTGGCCGCCGCGCGCTGCTCGGCCGCCGAGCTGGTCGCTGCTTTCGGCATGACATCGACGACGGGTCGGTCCTGGGCCGCACGCAGCCGCAGGTACTCGTCCACCCCGCCCGGCAGGTGCCGCAGGTGCCCGTCGAGGATCGCGTACTGCATGTCGGTGACGCGCTCGACCAGGTACCTGTCGTGCGACACCACCAGCAGCGTCCCGGGCCACGAGTCCAGCAGGTCCTCCATCGCCGCCAGCATGTCCGTGTCCACATCGTTGGTGGGCTCGTCGAGGATCAGCACGTTCGGCTCGGCGAGCAGCACCATGAGCAGCTGCAGCCGGCGCCGCTGCCCGCCGGACAGGTCACAGACACGCGCCGACAGGTGTGCGCGCGAGAAGCCGAGCCGCTCGAGGAGCTGGGCGGGGGTGAGGTCGCGACCGTCGATGGTGAACGTCGTACGTGTCCGAGCCAGCACCTCGCGTACACGGTCGTCGGCGATCTCCTCGAGGTCGGCGAACCGCTGGTCGAGGATGCCGATCCGTACCGTCTTGCCACGCTTCACGCGACCAGTTGTGGGCTTCACGGCACCGCTGACCAGGCCGAGCAGCGTCGACTTGCCGATGCCGTTGGCCCCGAGCACCGCGAACCGGTCCCCGGGTCCGATGCGCCAGGTGACGTCGTCGAGGACCTGCTTGTCGCCGTACGACACCGACACCCCCTCGATGTCGACGACGTCCTTGCCCAACCTCGCGGTGGCGAGCTTGGCGAGCTCCACGCGGTCGCGCGGCGGCGGTACGTCCGCGATCAGCTGGTTGGCGGCCTCGATCCGGAACTTGGGCTTGGTCGTACGCGCCGGCGGGCCGCGCCGCAGCCACGCGAGCTCCTTGTTCATGAGGTTCTGCCGCTTGGCCTCGATGGCGGACGCCTGGCGGTCGCGCTCGACCCGCTGGAGCACGTACGCGGCATAGCCCCCATCGAACGGCTCCACGATCCTGTCGTGGACCTCCCACGTCGTCGTACACACCTCGTCGAGGAACCAGCGGTCGTGGGTGACGACGAGCAGGCCGCCCTGCGTACGGGTCCAGCGAGCCTTCATGTGCTCGGCGAGCCACTGCACGCCCTCGACGTCGAGGTGGTTGGTGGGCTCGTCGAGGATCACGAGGTCCCAGTCCTCGACCAGGAGCGCGGCGAGAGCGACGCGACGGCGCTCCCCACCGGACAAGGTGCCGATCGTCACGTCCCAGCCGATGTCGGCGACGAGCCCGGCGATGATGCCGCGGATCCGCTGGTCGCCGGCCCAGACGTGGTCGGGACGGTCACCCACGATCGCGTGACCGACTGTTGCGGCGTCGTCGAGCGAGTCCGTCTGCTCGAGCGCGCCGACCCGGATCCCGCCTCGCCGGTTGACCTTGCCGTCGTTCGGCTCGATCCTTCCCGAGAGCATCCCGAGCAGGCTGGATTTGCCGTCGCCGTTGCGGCCGACGATCCCGATCCGGTCGCCCTCGGCGACACCCAACGTCACCGCGTCGAAGACGACGACGGTCGGGTACTCCAGGTGCAGGGATTCGCCCCCGAGCAGATGTGCCACCCGGACAGACTAGTGGGGCGTTTCAGCGACGAAGTTCGATGCCGATCTGCTCGGCGTCCAGCTGGGTCAGCGCGGCGTCGAGCATCGCCGACGGGTACGAGCCGCTTGTGCGCAGGACGAGCAGCTCGTCACGCTCCGCTGAGATCAGGTCGAGCCGCATCGTGCGGAACTGCTCCCGCTGCACGCGCTGCACGGCACTCCCGTACGGATCGTCCTCGGGCTGCGCACGCTGCGTCACGCGGGCACGTACAGCGTCGGCGATCGCGTCGGGGTAGGCGTCCAGGCGGGCCAGCGCCGCGACCTTCAGCTCGTTCTGCAACGCGATCCACTGCGCCTCGTCGTCGGCGCTGTCGCGGTCGGTCAGGCCGAGTCGACCGGCGAGCCACGACAGCGTGGAGCCCTGCAGCAGCAGGGTGCCGACGGCGACCAGCGTCGCGACCAGGACGATCAGCGAGCGTTGTGGAGTGTTCCCCGGCAGCGTCTGCACGGCTGCGACCGTGACCGCACCGCGCATTCCGGCCCAGACGAGGATGACGCCGTCCCGCCACCCGAACTGCTCCGCCGCCAGATAGTCGAGGTCGGCGATCCGGCCGTCTACTGCCTGCCGCCAGCGCGTGAGCTGGGTCTGGGTCTTCTCCTCGGTCGTCGCAGGTGGCCGACGCTTCACGAGACGGCGCGCGCTGCGCTCCTGGTTCCCCAGCTCCGGTACGACGCCGTGGTCGAGCTGGTCGGACATCTCGGCCAGCTTCTCCCGTACGGCCGGCTGGCGCCGGTTCCTGCGAGCCAGGGCCCAGACCGACCACGCCACGAAGGCAGCCCGGACCGCCACCACGACGGTTGCTGCGGCGACGCCGATGCCCAGGGCTGCGGCGATACTGCCGCCCGTGCCCGTGAGGTCGCTCGCGAGCGCCGGGAGCTCCAGGCCGATGAGCAGGAAGACGCTGCTCTCGAGGAGGAGCTCGATGGTGCGCCACACGGTGCGCTCGGTGATCCGGTCACGGGCGCCGATCCGGTGGGGCGCGCCGTACCCGGTGACGACACCCGCCGCGACCGCAGCGACGAGTCCCGACGCGCCGAGGTGCTCTGCTGGTAGGTATGCGACGAACGGGACCACCAGAGACAGCGCGACCCCGGCGTTCGTGTCGGTGATTCTCGACCGTACGAGCAGGTTCAGCTTGCCGACACCGAACCCGATGGCCACGGCGCCCACCACCGCCCACACGAACTGTCCCGCCAGCTGCCACAACGAGATGCCCACGCCGACCGCGGCGATCGCCGAACGCAGCAGCACCAGAGCCGAAGCGTCGTTCAGCATGCTCTCGCCGTCGAGGATGGTGACCAGACGCGGGGAGACACCGGCCTTGCGGACGATGCTGGTCGCGACCGCATCCGTGGGGCTGATGACGGCGCCGAGGGCGATCCCGACACCCAGCGGCAGACCGGGGATGAGCATCGTGGCCACGAATCCCACGAGGACTGCCGTCACCACGACGAGGGCGACCGAGAACAGCGAGATGATCCGGAAGTCCCTGCGCACCTCCATCACGGGGGCGCTCACCGCAGCCGAGTAGAGAAGCGGCGGCAGGATGCCCGACAGGATCCACTCGGGCGGCACCGTCACCGGTCCGACGAACGGGGTCATGCTCGCCGCGACGCCCAGAACCACCAGGAGCAAGGGGGCCGCGACGCCCACGCGTGGCGCGAGCGCGGTCGCCGCCACGACCACCACGACCCCCAGGATCGCCACGAGTCCCAGGCTCATCGCCACCTCCAGTCCGTTCGAGGATCACATCATCCTCGGCCCACCAGAGACCTGTTCACACCTCATATGTCCGTTCCAATGCCCGATGTTGTGGTTTTGGCTTGACTAATGCCTGAATGTGTTGTTTTGTTGCCTCATCGCCCACAGGGCTCTCGTGACACCGCAGTCTGAGAAGGGATCAAACATGTCCACTGCACTGCCCGACGCTCGGGTCAACAAGAACATCCAGGGACCGGGCATCCGTGCCAAGGTCCAGCGCTTCGGCGGCTACCTGGCTGGCATGATCATGCCGAACATCGGCGCGTTCATCGCCTGGGGCCTGATCACCGCCATGTTCATCCCCACGGGATGGACGCCGAACGCTGACCTGGCCAAGCTTGTCGGCCCGATCATCACGTACCTGCTGCCGATCCTCATCGGCTACACGGGTGGCCGCATGGTCCATGGTCAGCGCGGAGCCGTCATCGGCGCCCTCGCCACCATGGGCGTCGTCGTCGGCACCGACATCCCCATGTTCCTCGGCGCCATGATCATCGCCCCGCTCTCCGCGTTCCTGCTCAAGAAGCTCGACAAGGCGATCGAGGGCAAGGTCCCGAGCGGCTTCGAGATGCTCATCGACAACTTCTCTCTCGGCATCCTCGGCGGCATCATGGCGATCCTCGGTCGCCTCGGCATCGGCCCCGTGGTCCAGGTCCTCGTGAAGTGGCTGGGCAGCGGCGTCCAGGCACTCGTCGACGCCCATCTGCTGCCCCTGGCGTCAATCTTTGTGGAACCCGCGAAGGTCCTGTTCCTCAACAACGCCATCAACCACGGCGTGCTCTCGCCCCTCGGTGTCGCACAGGCACAGACGGCCGGCAAGTCGATCCTGTTCATGGTCGAGTCGAACCCTGGCCCCGGCCTCGGTCTGCTCCTCGCTTTCATGTTCTTCGGCCCGATGTCGCTGCGCCCGTCCGCCCCCGGCGCGATCATCATCCATTTCCTCGGCGGCATCCACGAGATCTACTTCCCGTACGTCCTGATGAAGCCCAAGATGATCCTCGCGGTCATCGCCGGTGGCGCCTCCGGCCTGCTGGTCGGCTCGCTGCTCGGTGCGGGTCTCGTTGCTCCGGCCTCCCCTGGTTCGATCATCGCCTACTTCGCCGTGACCCCCCGCAACGGCTACATCCCGATGATCGCGGACGTCCTGGTCGCCACGGCGGTGTCGTTCGCGGTTGCCGCAGCCCTGTTCGGCTTCGGCCGGGGCGCCAAGGACGAGGTCAATATCGAGACTGAAGCAGGGACCGTCACGACCCCCGTGGGTTCGGCACCCTTGGCCACCGCCGGGACCGTCGCCACGGCCACCGCAGTCCGTACGATCAACGGTAGGGACGTCAAGAGGCTCGTCATCGCCTGCGACGCAGGCATGGGCTCCTCGGTGATGGTGGCCTCCGCAATGAAGAAGAAGCTCTCCCCGTACGGTGTGGAGGTGACGCACACCCCGGTCAACAGCATCCCAGCGGACTCTCAGCTCATCCTGTGCCACTCCGGTCTGTTCGACCGTGTTCAGGCGATGGCCCCCGCGGCGGCCGTCATCGTGCCGTTCGACCAGTACATGGGCGACCCGGCCTTCACCAAGGTCGAGAACGCCATCAAGAACGGAGAGAACCTTGAGTCCTGAGCCGATCCTGTCGGCCGCGTCGGTCAGGCTTGGTCTGGCCGGCATGGCCAAGGAGGACGCGATCCGCTACTGCGGCCAGCTCCTCGTCGACGCCGGCGCCGCACGCCCGGAGTACATCGACGGCATGCTGGCCCGGGAGCAGCAGATCTCGACCTTCCTCGGCGAAGGCGTCGCGATCCCGCACGGCACCAACGAGGCCCGGGCGCACATCGTCCGGGCAGCGTTGGGCTTCGTACAGTTCCCTGCCGGCATCGACTGGAACGGCAAGACGGCGTACGTGCTCATCCCCATCGCCTCGGCGACCGACGAGCACGTGAGCATCCTGGCCAGCCTGGCCGAGGTCCTCATGGACTCGGACTCCGCCGAACGCCTCCGGACCACCGACTCGGTGGACGAGGTTCTCGCACTGCTCGCCCCCTCGGAGGACTGACGATGAAGGTACTGCGCTTCTACGCGCCCGGTGACGTACGGGTCGAGGAGGCTCCGATCCCCACGATCGCGGCCGACGAGATCCTGATGCGGGTCCGCAACTGCTCCACGTGCGGCACGGACGTGAAGATCCTCCTGGGCGGCCACCAGAACATCACGCCCCCGCGGGTGATGGGCCACGAAGTCGCCGGCGAGGTCGCCGAGGTCGGTGCGGACGTCACCGGCTGGGCGGTCGGAGACCGGGCGCAGGTCATCGCGGCAGTCCCGTGCGGCGACTGCTACGAGTGCCGCAAGGGCTGGATGGCCGTCTGCGAGAACCAGACGTCGATCGGCTACCAGTACGACGGCGGCTTCGCCGAGTACATGGTCGTCCCGCGTCAGGTGCTGGCCGTGGACGGCCTCAACCGGATCCCGGACGGCGTCGGCTTCGACGAGGCCTCGGCCGCCGAGCCCTTCGCCTGCGCCATCAACGCGCAGGAGCAGCTCGGCATCGAGGCCGGCGACACGGTCGTCGTGTTCGGCGCTGGACCCATCGGGTGCATCCATGTACGGATCGCGCGTGGCGTCCACAAGGCCGGCATGGTCGTCCTCGTCGACGTCAACGCCGACCGGCTCAAGATGTCGGCCGACGCCGTGCACCCCGACCACGTCATCGACGGCTCGGCCGTCGACGTCGTGGAAGAGGTCTTGAAGCTCACCGGTGGGCGCGGCGCCGACGTGGTCATCACGGCCACGGCAGCCAACGTCACCCAGGAGCAGGCGATCGCGATGGCCGCCCGAAACGGCCGGATCTCGTTCTTCGGCGGCCTGCCGAAGACGAACCCGACCATCACGTGCGACTCGAACCTCGTCCACTACCGCCAGCTGCACATCCACGGCGCGAACGGCTCAGCCCCCGAGCACAACAAGCGGGCTCTCGCCTACATCGCGTCCGGACTCGTACCGGTCAAGGACCTGATCACGGTCCACCTTCCCCTGGAGCGGGCCCTCGAGGCCTTCGACATCGTCGCCAAGGGCGAAGCCATCAAGGTCACCGTCGAACCCTGACACCAAGGAGAATCCCCATGGCCACACGAGACGTCTCGATCGCTTCGGCGGTCGGTCTCCACGCCCGCCCCGCCGCACTGTTCGTCCAGGCGGTCGAGGCCTCCGGCGCCGAGGTCACGATCACCAAGGAGGGTCGTACGGTCGATGCCGACAGCATCCTCGCCGTGATGACCCTCGGCGCCGCACACGGCGATGTCGTCACGCTGGAAGCCGACGACGAGTCCGTGCTCGAATCGCTGGCGGCGTTGCTCGCCACCGACCTCGACGCGTGATGATGCCCATCGCGTCGTAGGGCAGGAAACAGCAGAGAACCGCCAGGGGAACGACCCCCTGCGGCTCTCTGCTGCGTGTCACCAGGTCTCGTCGTCGTGGACGCCGTCCGTCCAGTCGGCGTGGCGCCGTGCCGAGCTCACGGTGCGCCGGTCGGGGTTGGGCACGACGGCATCGCCGGCGAAGAGCACGCCCGCTCCCCCGTTCCCCGACCGCCACTCCGCGACGGTCTGCCCGCGGAAGTGCCCGCCGACGCGATGGAGAGTCAGGTCGGGCCCCAGGTCGTACGACTCGTCGAAGAACGTCACCCGTTCCGTCCGCTGGCACCACTCGGCGTCGTGGG
>JAYUEA010000526.1:0-3061 GCA_043739465.1 Propionibacteriaceae bacterium | reverse complement strand
TGGATCACATCCAGGCCTTGGGCGCCAACACGATCTACCTGCGCCCATTCTTCCCGGCAGGGTCCAACCACCGCTACGACGCCTCCAGCTTCGAGGTGGTGGACCCGGTTCTGGGCGGTGACGCCGCGCTGAAACGGCTGTCGGGCGCCGTGCACGCGCAAGGGATGCGCCTGGTCGGCGACCTGACCACCAACCACTGCGGCAACCTCCACGAGTGGTTCATCGCCGCGTCCGCTGACCCGCTGTCCCCGGAGCGGGAGATGTTCTACTTTGATCAGGACGGGGGCTACGAGAGCTTCTACGACGTGCCGTCCATGCCGAGGCTCAACTGGGGCAGCCCTCTGGTTCGACAGCGGATGGGCGCGGTCGCCCAACGCTGGATGGAGGTTCTGGACGGGTGGCGCATCGACGTCGCCCAGATGACCGGCCGGCATCGCGCTGACGACTTCACCCACGATGTGGCCCGGTACCTGCGGCGGCAGATCACGGAGGTCTCACCGGGCGCCGCCCTGGTCGCCGAGCACCTCGGCGACGCCACAGGCGACCTGGACGCCGACGGGTGGCAGGGAACGATGAACTGCGCCGGTTTCCTGCGACCGGTGTGGGCCTGGCTGCGCGGCCCCGACATCGAACAACCCAACGTCCATGGCAAGGCCCAGTTCCTGGGCGTGCCCGGCCCCATCCCCAGGCGTGACGGCGTCGCCGTGTTGGCCACGATGCGTGAGTTCTCCTCGCGCATGTCGTGGGCGACCCTGACCCACTCCTGGCAGCTGGTGGACTCCTTCGACACACCCCGGGCCCGCACGATCACCGGCTCCGCTCAGGGGCAGCTTGTGGCACTCGGACTACAGGCCACCCTCCCCGGCACGCCCATGATCTGCGCCGGTTCGGAGTTCGGTCTGACCGGCCGCACCGGCGAGGAGGCCCGCACCCCGATGCCATGGAACCGTCCACACGATCAGGACCAGACCACGCTGACCGCGCACCGAACCCTGATGAACCTGCGCAGCACGAGTGCTCCCCTGAACCGTGGCGGGTTGCGCTGGCTCCACGCCGACACCGACGCGTTGGCCTTCATCCGAGAAACCCACCAGGAGTCCGTCCTTGTCCTGGCCCGCCGCGACGCCGGCGACGCGATCACGCTGCCAATGGACGTTCCCCTGGTGTCGCTCTACGGCGCAACCGACCTGGCCACCGCCGACGGGCACGTCACACTCCCCGCGGGCGACCAGGGCCTGAGCATCTGGCGAACAGCGAGAACGCCTTGACCAGCCATGACCACGTCCTCGTCCTTGGCGGAACCGGCGTCGGCGCCGTCATTTGGAGAGGAGCCATAGCGGCGCGCCCTGGCACTGGGCGTGTCGACGCCTCCCAAGTTCTCGCGTAGGGCCGCCTGGTCCGCGACTTCCAGAGGAGCGTCGCAGATAATGAGCTACGAGTCTGCACACCAGTAACGCACTCGATTCGGCTACGATCGCGCGCCCACAGCGGCACGAGCGGATGGACATGTCGCAGCCCTCAGCGTGCTGCAGCTCCAGGTCTGCTGAATTTCGACCGACTGATCCGAGTGGCCAGACCCGCGGAACCCGTCTGTAGTGTCGATGGTCCAGCAAGTCGGTCTAGCGACGGAGATGTAAGGCATGCTGTTCTGCGCGCTTGGATCCCGGGTATGACGCTCGACCTCGTCCACCCGCCAAAGGCCCGGCCCGGAGATCGCATCGCTGTCCTCTCACCCTCGTTTGCGGCGGGCGGTGCGTTTCCCGCAGTGCATGAGCAGGCGATGCGGCGACTCACCGAACTGACGGGGCTGATCCCTGTCGAGTACCCGACAACGCGTGAGGTCGGAGCGACACCCGTGGCACGTGCCGCCGACATCAATGCCGCGTTCGCCGACCCAGAAATCCGCGGCATCCTCGCCGTCATCGGTGGCGATGACCAGATCACGGTGATCCCGCACCTGGACGCCGACCTTGCTCGGCAAGACCCCAAACCGTTGTTGGGAACCAGTGACAACACCAACCTGCACCACTGGCTCTGGGCGAACGGCATCGCGAGCTTCTACGGCGGCTCGTCCCAGGTCCACCTCGGTCCTGGACCGGGCGTAGACGACATCCACTCCCGGTCGCTGCGAGCCGCTCTTCTGACCGGCGAGAGGCTTGAGATAATCGATCCGGGCGAGTCCGAGGACGTCGGCATCGACTGGGCCGACCCGCGGGCCCTGGGGTCCTTCGGCGAACGCGAGGCTACGGAACCCTGGAGTTGGTCCGGGCCGGCCCGGTCGGTGACCGGTCGCACCTGGGGTGGCTGCCTCGAGGTGATCGAGTGGATCCTGACCGCCGGGCGATTCCCTTTCACCCCGCAAGTCCTCCAGGGTGGGGTGCTCATCCTGGAGACCTCCGAGGAGCTCCTGCCCGCGCGCAACGTCGGCCGGATTGTTCGCTCGCTTGGCGAACGCGGCATCCTCGGCGCGGTCGGCGCCGTCCTCCTGGCCCGGCCGCCGGTCTCCGACCTCAGCCAGCGACCGCCTGCCCAGGACCGAGCACGACTGCGCGCCGAACAGCGTGATGTCGTCCTCGAGGTCGTGGGCCGTTACAACCCGGAGGCTGTCGTCTGCGTCGGAGTCCCATTCGGCCATACCAGACCGCAATGGATCCTCCCGCACGGCGGCGCCATGACTATCGATGGCACCGAACAACGGGTCTTCGCCGACTACACCTAACGGGCCTCATGTGCCCGGACGACGCCCACAGCCAAGGCCATGTCGCGACCCTCGGACACTCGCACATCGCCACGACCGAGCGCACCTACTTCGCACGCATGCCCGCCTTGGGAGATACCTGCGGGCTCGACCTAGGTCCCCTGGGCTTGCTTCATATGGGGTCCAGGGCCGCGCTCGACCTGGGGCGAGATGTGCAGTGCTCGGTAGGTTATCTGGTGTTCCTAGGCAGGACTCTGAAGCTCACCGAGCACTGCGCGCTGGATGGCGACGGCAGCTGCGCCTCGAGCCCAGAGGATCGGGTCATCGTCGAGGAGGCGAACATCCGGTTTCGAGGCTTCGGGG
>JAYUEA010000525.1:0-3066 GCA_043739465.1 Propionibacteriaceae bacterium | reverse complement strand
GTCGCTGCCGGCGAGGATGCTCCGGCGCTCGCTGAGGTCGCGGCCGTCGACGCCCCCGTGGAGGCCGGACCGCCACTCGTCAAGGAGCAGGAGCCCAGCAGGACGCACGCCAGCTATGGCGGCGACGCGACCCAGGTTCCCGCAACCATCCTCACGCCGGCGGGGCCCGGCCGTGGCCCGAACGACACGATCCGGCACCACCGGATCAGCGCCGCAGCAGGACGACGGTGTCGTCGAGCACCGCCTGCTCGCCGTCCGGGCCCGTCGCCTCGCGGGAACGGACCTCGGCGATCTCGGTGGTCCACCCGTCCAGGCCGAGCGCGGCGACCTCGTCCTCGGGGCTGACGAAGTCGTGATGGTGGTCGCCGCCGCGGCCCCACGGCGGCATCGCGGCGTGGGCGACGACGAGGAGTCGGCCGCCAGGTGCGATCTGCTGCGCGATCCGGTGCAGGATGTCCACGCGCGGCAGCTCGACCGGCGACTGCAGGAAGCTGGCGGTGACCAGCTCGTACCTGTCCTCGCTGGTCCACGTGGCGAGGTTGGCCGCGACGAACCGGATCTGGTCCTCGCTGAGGCCGGCGTTTCGCGCGGCACCAGTGGCCCGGCCGACGGCCGTCTCCGAGATGTCGACTCCCGTCGCGCGCCAGCCCTGCTGCGCGAGCCAGATGGCGTCGCCGCCCTCGCCGCAGCCGAGGTCCAGCGCCCGCCCGGGGGTGAGGTCGGAGACGACCTGTACGAGAGCGTGGTTGACCCTGCCGGACCAGATCTGGTCGGCGGCCGCGTACCGGTCCTCCCAGAAGGCCACGGGTTCGGTGTGCGTGACGTCCTCGTGCTCGTGCTGGTGCGACATGGGCCCACCGTGACGTGTGCTCGCGCCCCGCGCAAGCCGCTGCGGTCAGCCGCCGTTGACCCAGCGCTGGAACGAGTCGAAGGCGGAGTCGCCGGTGCGTCCCGAGTCGCCGATCTTGGCGCGCAGCCAGTCCGGACGGTGAGCCACCTTGCGCCCGTACCGCTGCATATCTCGCAGGTACGTGCTCGCGTCGAGCTCGACGTCGAACAGGGGCTCGTCGTCGTAGTTGAACGTCATCGTGGGTTCCTGGCCGGGCGCGATGTCGAGCGTCATGGAGTACCAGGTGCCGGCGCCGCGCACGTACATCCGGTGGCGCAGCTGGCGCAGCAGGCCGACAGCGCGGCCCTCCTTGAGCCCTCCGCGGAGCTCCTTGTCAGGCGTCATGATGGTCACGATCCCGGACCACTCGGGGCCGACCATGTTCGCCTCGAGGTGGGCTTGGATCCAGCCCTGTGGCGCATGGCGCGAGATGACCTCCACGAGGGAGCTCAGGAGCTGCTCCTGCGTCTGGAACCCCAGAGCGCTCCGCCACCCATCTGTCGCCATGATCGAAGGCTAGTGCCGCGTGGCCGAAATCCGTTGACTCTTGGCGCGCCAGGGCACGCACCTCGCGGCGTTGCCGAAGCTTGTCGTACGACCCGCTACTCCTGCGCTCCTGCGCTCCGGCGCCTTGCGATGCACGCAGGGGGACCACGCCAACCGTGAACAGATTTCGGACACGCGACACCAGTGCCCAGGGGTGGGGGGTGAGCGCGACGGATCGGTCCCATGCGTACGAAGCACTGGCACCTGCACGAGTCGACGGTGCGGAGCTGACGCCGCGAGTACGTTGGGCCGCATCGGCCTGGTGCGACCCCTTCGGGAGGAGCGTGGCATGGACCGGAGACATCTGCTCGGCCTGCTGGCCGTACTCCCGGTCGCTGGTTTGCGCCCGCTGCGAGGCTGCCGCTCTCCAGCGCACGTGGGTGGTTCTCGATCTCCGATGGGCAGGCGCTCTGTGCAGCGGACCCGGGATGGACGCTCACCTTCGAGACGGGCGGCACGGTGCGGTCGCCGACTTATGAGGTCACCGCCGACTATCACCTCGACGGGACGGGCTCGTTGTACTTCGGACATCGGCGGACTTGCAGGGGGCTACTGGATGACGGGGCGCTGCCTCAAGGCTCTGCAGGACACGTGGCAAGGCTCTGCAGGAGACGTGGCGAGGCTCTGCAGGACACGTGGCGAGGCTCTGCAAAACACGTGGCGCTACACGATCGAGAGCAAGCAGCTGACTTTCATCAGCCGCGCGGTCGCGGTCGTCATGACGCTCAACCGCTCCTGAGAATGCTCGCAGTCGAAGGTCCTTCACAGCCACAGGTACCGACGGGCAGGCAATTGGTGCTGGTGTGACGCGACACGCCGCAGGAGTCGTCCCTTGCGTACCGTTTGCTTGTCGGTCGGGTCGTTCCGGAGGTCCTCTGAGCCGCAGCACGACCGCACGTGGTCATGAGGCGGCGGCTCGGCACGGTAGAGTAGGCGCCAGCAGTCCGTGAAGTCTTACCCCGGGCTCCTGCGCGGCCCATTGCTCGCGCCCCTCTTCTGTACCGAGGGCACATGCTGACACTTCCCGTCGCCGATGGGAACGGCCTGGTGAGACACCGACCGAATCGAATGACTCCTTGACTTCTCAGAACAGCTTTGTCCTGCTCGGCGTGCCCGCGAACCTCGCGAGCCTGCTTGCCGATCAGGGGATCACTGACCCCACTCCTATCCAGGCAGCCACGCTGCCTGACTCCTTCGCCGGGCGCGACGTGCTCGGCCGCGGTCGTACAGGCTCGGGCAAGACCCTCGCCTTCCTGCTGCCCATGGTCGCCCGCCTCACGGCGTCCTCCCGCCCGGCGCGGCGCAACGCACCTCGTGCGCTGATCCTGGCTCCGACCCGCGAGCTCGTCGGCCAGATCCACGCCGTGCTGCAGCCGCTGGCGGCGGCCACCGGCCTCTCCACGATGACCATCTTCGGCGGCGTCGGCCAGAACCCCCAGGTCGCGGCTCTGCGTCGCGGCACCGACATCGTCGTGGCCACGCCCGGCCGCCTCGAGGACCTCATCAAGCAGGGTTGCGCCACTCTCGGCGACGTCGAGGTCACGGTGCTCGACGAGGCTGACCACATGGCAGACCTCGGCTTCCTGCCGTCGGTCAAGCGCATCCTCGACCTCACCCCCCAGAGCGGCCAG
>JAYUEA010000524.1:0-9213 GCA_043739465.1 Propionibacteriaceae bacterium | reverse complement strand
AGGAGCACATCGTCGCGGCGAACGCGTACAAGCACGCCTCACGTCACCTCGCGTCGCCGGTCTTCGATGCGCTCGGCGACCAGTGGTTCTGCCTCACGTTCGCGGGCAACCCGGCGGTGATGAACCTGCTCACGTACGACACGGACGTGGTCTTCAACCCGAACCCGTCGAGCGTCTGGGACACCGCTGCTGTCATCATCGCCGCCCACACGTCGGCGGTCGTCGGCAGCATCGACGGTCAGCGGTGGACGCCCGGCGAGCTGGTCGCCCTGTTCGGCAGCCGCGTCGATCTCAATCCTGCGACCTGCCAATTCGTACCGCCGTACGTGGCGGCCAAGACCGAGGACCTGTACCGCGAGGTCGTGACGGCGATCCAGACGGGCCTGGCGTCCGAGTCGCGACCGACTCGATCCTGAGATCGGTACCGTGGACGGCCTCCACCCCCGAAAAGACGGAGTTCAGCCCTACTGCGGTACCGAAATCAGGATTCAGACGACCAGGTCGTCGAAGTCGGAGTTGTCGAGGGACTGGTCCATCGTGAGCGCCGGGAACGACTCGGGCGGGAAGCTGACGACCTTCGCGGGCACGCCGGCGACGGTGGTGTGCGGCGGTACGTCCTTGAGCACCACGCTGCCGGCACCGATCTTGGCGCCCTCGCCGACCGTGATGTTGCCGAGCACCTTCGCGCCGGCGCCGATCATCACGCCGCGGCCGATCTTCGGGTGACGGTCGCCGCCTGCGCGGCCCGTACCGCCCAAGGTCACCTCGTGCAGCATCGAGAAGTCGTCCGCGATGACGGCGGTCGCGCCAATGACGACGCTCGTCGCGTGGTCGAACATGATGCCCTTGCCGATCACGGCGCCCGGGTGGATGTCTACGGCGAACGCCTCCGAGATCCGGCTCTGCAGGTACAGGGCGAGCGGCTCGTGGTTGTGGGTCCAGAAGTAGTGCCCGATCCGGTACGCCTGGATCGCGTGGAACCCCTTGAAGTACAGCAGCGGCTGCGAGTACCCGCGCGTGGCCGGGTCCCGCGACAGCACTGCCTGCAGGTCCGCGATCACGGCAGCGCCGATGCCGGGATCGCCCTCGAACGCCTGGGCGGCCAAGTCGCGCAGCGACATCGCCGACAGCCCGTGGCCGTCGAGCTTGCCCGCGATCAGGGTGCCGAGCGCGGACTCCAGCGACGGGTGCCGCAGGACCGCCTCGTGAAGGAAGCCGGCGAGCGCCGGTTCGACCGCTGCGTCGCGCGCGGCTTCGCGGCGGATCTCGTCCCAGACCTGAGAATCAGCGACAGGGTCAGTCATAACGGGTTCCTCTGAGCAGTGGGTGTCTGTACGGGCGGTGGTCACGCCCGACACGACGCGATGCTCACGCGCCGGAGGTCGACGTGACGACGCGAGGCGACACCGTACGGCGTGCGCATCGCACCCTCCTTCGTCGTCACCTCAACGCGGTGAGATCCGCGGTGATTCCGCTCAGTCCTCGGCGAGGGTGATCTCGAGACCACCCAGCATCGTCGCGGACAAGTTGTACAAGAACGAGAAGAGCGTCGCGAGAGCCGTGAAAATCACGACGTCGATAGCGCCGATGAGCGCGGCCAGACCGGTCGCACGCTTGGTGTTGATGTAGGTGGTGATGTCGAAAGCCTGCTGGTCCGTCGGCGACGACAGCACGTCCTTCACGACGGAATTGATCGCGGCGAACAGGCCCGTCGCCTCCACGACGCTCATCAGCACATAGATGGCGACCACGAAGATGATGCCGCCGGCGATGCCGAACAGCAGCGACGTCTTCATGACCGACCAGGCGTCGATGCGGGAGATGCGCAGACGAGCGCGACGCGTACGACGCAGGCGCGAGGGAGACCTGGCGGGCGCGGGGTCCGAGTCGCTCGCGCTGCTGGTCGACTGGGCGACCTTGTCGGCGACGGCGACGGCCGCTGCGGTGGCTGCCGAGACACCCGCCCGGGCGCGGTCGAGGATCGACAGTGCCGGAGCGACATCCGCTGCGGCGACCGGGGTCGCGGCGACGGTCGACGGAGCGAGGCGAGGAACAGTCGGGGTCGGGTCCGTGAAGACGTCCGGCGTCTGCGACCCGGTGCCCTGCGGTGTCAGACGCTGAGCCGGCGCGTACGGTTCGTGGGCCCTCGGCGTGGTCCCGCTCTGGTCCGAGGCCGAGCCGGTCATCGCGTCCGCAGCGGGGGCCGGCGGGCGGCGCGTGGCACCGGTGCGCGGACGAGGGGGCGCACCAGCAGGTCGTGGCTTCATGCTCTTCCGCCTCACCACCGTGGACTCGAGGTCCGGGGTCTGGTCTCCCGGAACCGGGCTCGACGGCGCCGGAGTCGAGGGGCTGGCGTTCGTCGTAAGCGCAGCGCCGTCGAACGTCCACTGCCCCCCGTCGGGATTCGCTTCAGTCACCGTCGGCCTCCTCCGGCCTGTCAACACGTGCGGTCTGCTCAACCGTACCGGACCATTCACCCCGACCCGAAACGTCTCCACGTGCGCTCGACCGTTGCCGCCGCCCCCCTGACAGCTCATCAGCGAAGCATCACGCCCCCTTCACAGTTCCTTCACGTGGCGCAGCGAGGCTGACACCTCCCGGTGAATGGAGGAACGGTGTCGAACGCCACCAGTGGTCAGCGCAGTCCGCGGAACGGACCCACTCGCGCGCGCCTGCGATTGCGGGGCATGACGCGGTTGAAGGTCTCGCGCCGGATCGTCCAGCTACCGAAGGGGCATACCAGTTGGTTAACTAGTGGAGGCTACTAGTGTCGCGTGGCGGAAATCTGTTCACGGTTGGCGTGGTCTTGGTGCGTGCATCGCAAGGCGCCGGAGCGGAGCCATAGCATCGGCACATGACCGACCTGACCCCGTACGTCACCTTCCCGGGTACAGCCCGCGCCGCACTCACCTTCTACGCGGACGTGTTCGGTGGCCAGACACAGTTGAAGACGCTCGCGGACATGAGACGCACCGACGGCCCTGCGGACGCGATCGCGCACGGCTACCTCACCGGCGGACCCGTCAGCCTGTTTGGCGCCGACGCCGTGGGCGAAGCGGCCTTCCACTCCGACGGCCTGATGTTCGCCCTTCTCGGCACGGCCGATCCGGCGACCCTGCGCCAGTGGTTCGCGCGGCTCAGCGAGGGCGGTCAAGTCGTCGACGACCTGCAGCTGCGGCCCTGGGGCGCGCACGACGGAGTGGTTGTCGACCAGTACGGACTGAAGTGGCTCGTTGGCTTCGAAGGCGAGGGCTGATCTGACCTGGAGGCCCTCTCTCGGAGCGGCGCCCGTCATCGGTTGCGGTCAGGCAGGATGTGTCCCATGACTGAACCCCTCCGAATCGGGATCCTCGGCGCCACGCGGATAGCCGCCCGAGCAGTGATCGAGCCCGCACGCGCGATCGGCGCCACGATCGTTGCCGTGGCCGCCCGTGACGAGGGCCGGGCGCAGGCCTACGCGGCCGAGCATGGCATCGGGAAGGCGTATGGCGGCTACGACGCCTTGCTCGCCGATCCAGAGGTCGAGGTCGTGTACAACCCGAGTCCCAACAGCGAGCATGTCCGCTGGACGCTTGCGGCGATGCGAGCCGGGAAGCACGTGCTGTCGGAGAAGCCGTTCGCGAGCAACGCCGATGAGGCCAGGCTGGTCGCAGCGGAGCCCAACCCCGGGAACCTGGTGGTCTTCGAGGGCTTCCACCACCTGTACCACCCGGCGCACCAACGGTTGCTGGAGCTGGTTCGCTCGGGTGCCCTCGGTGAGGTGACGCGGCTGGATGTTCGCTTCGGCTTCGCCTGCGAGGACCTCAGCGACATCCGTTGGTCATGGCCTCTTTCTGGCGGCTCACTCATGGATCTGGGGTGCTACGACGTGCAAGTCGCACGCAGCGTCGCCGAGGCGATGGGCGGTGACCTGCGACTCGTCTCGGCCAGGACCAGTCAGCGCGAGGGGGCCGATCCTCGGGTTGACGCGACGGCCCGGGTGGAGAGTGCGTTGCCGAACGGCGCCCCCGCCGTACTGCAGTCGAGCCTCGTGGGCCCGGCCGACTGCGAGATCGTGGTCACGGGCACAAGAGGTTCGGTCGGTCAGCCTTCGTTCATCGCCCACGAGCGTGACGACCGGTTGTTCCTGAGCCTGGATGGAACCGACACCGTCGAGCACCATGGGCTCATCTCCACCTACACCTTCCAGCTGCGGGCACTCGAGGCAGCGATCCGCGACCGCGCCGATTTCCCCACCGACGTCGACAATGCCATCGCGAATATGACGTTCCTGGACGAGTGCTACCGACTCGCCTCGCTGCCACCGCGGGGCTCCATGCTGACCTGACGGGCCGCGGCGGTTCGCGTCACCGTGCCGACTCGCGTGGTGGTTGCCAGACTTCAGCAACCCAGGTCGGTCATCACCTTCGAGAGGTCCGCGAACGTACCGAGCCTCGAGTCGCCAGCACCCTGGTCGGCAGCGTCACCCATCGACACTGCGTACATGCCGGCTGCGTGCGCGGCATCGACACCAGCGACGGCGTCCTCGACGACGACGCACTTGCCGGGATCGATGCCGAGGTAATCAGCCGCCTTGAGGAAGACCTCCGGGTCCGGCTTCGAGCGACTGATGTTCGTACCGTCCGAGATCTCGTCGAAGTAGTCGCCGAGCCCGATGCGCTCCAGGATGAACTTCGCGTTCCTGCTCGAGGAGCCGATGGCGAGCTTCAGCCCGCGGGACCGAAGATCATCGAGCGTCGCCCGTACAGACGGGTCAAGATCGGCCGGCGACATCTGGCTGAGCATCTCGCGGTACCGCGCGTTCTTGATCGTCGCGATCTCGTTCTTGCGATCGTCGGTGAGCGGCTCGCCCTCGTACTTCTCAAGGATGATGTCGAGGCTCTCCATTCGACTGACGCCGCGGAGCCGGTTGTTGACGGTCTCGTCGAACTGGATTCCGAGGTCGTCGGCGACGCTCTTCCAGCCGAGGTAGTGGTACTTGTCCGTGTGGCAGATCACGCCGTCGAGGTCGAAGACGATGGCGTCGTACGGGCCGGTCACAGCCGCGTGTCCCAACGCCCGCAGAACGCGTCGACAGGGCTCTTGCCCTTGAACGGTGAGCGTCCGACCAGCTTCTCCACGACCGCGTCGAGCACGTTGTCGTTGGAGCTATACGTGTTGATGAAGGTCTTCACGCGCGGGATGTCGATCAGGTGGTACGGGTTCTCGATCGAGATGAACACCGTCGGGATGCTCGCGAGGTAGTGCGGGCAGTTCGCGCCCATCGGCTGGGCCCACTCGATGCGTACGGAGGTCTGGTTGCTCTTGGTCGACAGGTTCGCCACGTAGACGATCGCGTCGTACACGCCGATGAAGTCGCTCGTACGGTCGACCTCGCCCTCGAAGAAGTTCTTCGCCTTGAAGATGTCCACGTCGAACCCCTCGTCGACGAGCTTGGTGCGGATGATCTCGCACGCGCCGGCACGGACGCTGTACCCGACACCTTGGTCGGCCTCGATCGGCACGAACAGGAGCTTCTGGTAGCGGTCCGGCGTCAGCGGAAGGACGCCCTTCTCCTCCTTGACGAGGGTGATCGCCTTGTCGGCGCACTCCTTCGACCAGGCCTGGTGCTCGGCGGACCCGACGATCGCCTGCGCGGGCTCGAGGGTCGGTGCGGGACGCTCGTGCAGCTTCAGCGCGGCCTTGAGACCGAGCACACGGGCCACTGCCGCGTCGAGGCGCTCGGGGGTGATCGTGCCGTCGGCGACGCCGGCCATCATGAAGCCGAAGTCCTCTTCAAGGTTCCGGGTGAACAGGAAGACGTCGGCCCCGGAGGCGATCGAGGTCGGTACGGCCCGGGAGCGGGGCATCGGGATCGTGAAGCCGGCCATCGTGGTGGCGTCGGTGACGACCAGGCCGTTGAAGCCGAGCTTGCCGCGCAGCAGGTCGCCCATGAGCTCGGGGGCGAGCGTCGCGGGCATCATGTCCTCGTCGGCCAGGTCGGGACGAAGAGCCTTCGAGTACGCGGGCTGCATGATGTGGCCGACCATGACGGTCATGGCGCCGGCGTCGATGGACGCGGAGTACGCGGCCCCGTACGTCGCGTCCCACTCCTCGACGGACTTGTCGTTGATGCTCGTGACGAGGTGCTGGTCGCGCTCGTCGCAGCCGTCGCCGGGGAAGTGCTTGATCGAAGCGGCCACGCCGTGGGCCTGGACGGCCTTCACGTAGGCCACGCCCATGTCCCGTACGCGCTCGGGGTCGGACCCGAACGTACGGATGTTGGTGATCGGGTTGCGGAAGTTGTAGTCGATGTCGATGATCGGCGCGAAGGCCCAGTTGGCGCCCACGGCGGCGCCCTCGCTGCCGCACACCTCGCCGAGCTTGCCGGCCATCGAGACCTCGTCTGTCGCGGCGATCGACAGCGGCGAGCCGAGGGACGTGCCCTCGCGAACGATGCCGCTCGCGCCCTTCTCGAGGTTCGCTGCGACGAGCATGGGGATCGCGACCTTCTCGCGAAGGAGGTTGCTGTACGCCACGGCCTCCTCGGTCGAGCACGGCCTGTACATGACCCCGCCAGGCGTGCAGATGCTCAGGGTCGCGTCGAGGGCTTCTTCGGCGAAGTTCGTCGCGATCCCGCAGAACAGCTGCCCGACCTTGGCCTTGGTGTCCAGGCCCGCGAGCGTGGACTCGACCCAGGCGATGCCCGCGTCAACGAGGTTGAAGGGAGCCTTCCGCATGGACTCCAGGACGGCCGGATACTGCTCGATGCTCATGGGGTTCCACTCTCTGGTCATCAGCCTCGCCTGTGAGGCTCCGGCAGCATCGTTGCAGAAAAACTTTGAGTGATCAATAGATTCGCGGGGATCGGAAGGCTAGCCTTCGGAGCATGACACGAGGGCCGTACGCGAAGACCGCTGAGCGGCGTCGCACCATCCTCGCCACGGCACTCGAGGTCTTCGGCGAGTCCGGATTCCGAGGGGCCTCGATCCGTGAGATCGCGAACCGCGTCGGCATGACCGACACCGGCGTGCTGCACCACTTCGGCGGCAAGGGGAGGCTCCTGCTCGAGGTGGTCAAGCAGAAGGAGGACGAGGACACGGGTGCGCTGCACGATCCTTATCTGCGCGACCTCGTGGCGGGCAACGGCACCCGTGAGGGAACCGTACGGCTCTTCACCACCCTCAGCGCCGAGTCCACCGACCCCGAGCACCCGGCGCACGAGCACTTCGTGACGCGGTACGAGTCCGTGCGTGCGCACGTGACAGAACGTCTCGAGCGAGAGGCGAAGGAAGGCCGCATCCCGTCGACGATCGACCCGGCCATCGCGGCCCGCCTGATGCTGGCGGTCATGGACGGCCTCCAGATCCAGTGGCTCCTCGACCCCGCCCTCGACATGGACACCGCCTACAACGACTTCATCGCCCACTACTTCGGTGCCGTGGACGACGGGTGTACGGACGGCTCTCCCAGACGTTGACGCGCTTCGCGCAGCTTCTTGAGTCGTTTCCGTGTCGGCTCTCTGAGGAGCCTGTCGGCGAGGCCGATCGGCGTCTCGAAGGGCCGCCCGCCTGTGGCTTACGTGGCCGTGATGCCTCGGGAAACGGAGACCTCTGGTTCGCCCGGGGAAGTGTCGTGTCCACCCGTCTGTCCCAGGCGGGCACTACGCCACTTCCCCGAGCAGACATCTCTGGCTACGGCGCCTTATAAGACGAATGGCCGGCTACGGGCGGCCGACTCCGTACACACACTGTCGCTGCCGCCCTCTGGTGCTGCCTTCGATGCTGGACTTCATCGAGTGGTGGCAAAGTGCCATTCTCGCGCGCTGATTCAGTCACTTTGACACCACTCGACGACGCTCGGCCCTGGTCGCGTACGTACAGCTGGTGCTACCCCGAGAGCGGCGAGGTCGTTGACGGCGAGGTCGTTGAGGGCGAAGTGGTCGAGGGAGACGTGGTCCAGGGCGAGACGCCGGAGATCCCGAGTCGGCCCTCACCCCGGAGCTCAAGTCCCAGGACGCCGAGTACCGTGCGACGGCGGCGACGGAGTCGTCACCCTTCACGAGAACGAACTCCACGCCCATCGTGTCGCGACCCTTGACCGGGACCTCGGAGACCTTCGAATGCGTGATCTGGCCCGACGTCTTAATGCCGATGACCTCGTCGCCCCCGGCGACCCCGAGATCGCCTCGCGATCTACCCGCTCGCTACGGATTGGCGATCCCGTACCCAGAGCACGCAGCCGAGACCCAACCCAGCCAGAGCGAGAATCGTCATGATGATCACCGAAGGCGGATAGCCGTTCACTACATCGACTACCGCACTGTTCTCCGGGCCCATAGACCAAGAGTTCGCCGTTTTGCCTGTGACATCGCAGAAGTTGAACACCTCTCCACGAGAAACACGACCGCACAGGTGTCTACACACCCGTGCGGTCGCGTACGTGCTGGCGCTACTCGGTGTCGGTGTCGGTGCCCTCGACCGCGTCATCGGACTCGGGCTCCGGGGTGACGGCGGACTCGGGGGTCTCCGGCGTCTCGCCCTCGACCACTTCGCCCTCGATGAGCTCGTCCTCGCCGCTCTCCGGGTACCGTGCGATGGCGGCGACGGAGTCGTCACCCTTCACGAGGACGAACTTCACACCCATCGTGTCGCGACCCTTGACCGGCACCTCCGAGACCTTCGACCTGGTGATCTGGCCGGAGACCTTCATGGCGATGACCTCGTCGTTCTCCGCGACCACAAGGCCACCCACCAAAGACCCGCGGTCCTCGTTGAGCTTCATCGCCTTGATGCCGAGACCGCCGCGGTTCTGCTCGCGGTACTCGGAAACCGGCGTGCGCTTCGCGAAGCCGCCGTCGGTGACCGTGAAGACGAACCGGTCATCCTCGGGCATGCCCGCGTCGATGACCGTCATGCTCAGCAGCGCGTCGTCGGTACGGAACTTCATGCCCGTCACGCCCGAGGTCGCGCGGCCCATCGGCCGCAGCTGCTCGTCGTTCGCGCCGAACCGGATCGCCTGGCCCTTGCGCGACACCAGCAGCACGTCGTCGGGCGCGTTGCACAGCTGCGCGCCGATCAGCTCGTCCTCCGGGTCGCGGAAGTTCACGGCGATCACGCCGGCCTGCCGCGGGGTGTCGAACGCCGTCAGCTGGGTCTTCTTCACGAGACCGTTGCGCGTGGCGAGGAGGAGGTACGCCGCGTCCTCGTACGACCTGATCGCCAGCACCTGCGC
>JAYUEA010000523.1:0-9237 GCA_043739465.1 Propionibacteriaceae bacterium | reverse complement strand
TGTACGTCTCGATGGCCACGGGGACCGGCCGACCTGAGGCCTCGCCGAACGGGCCGGACTCGTACATGCCTGGGCCGCCCTCGAAGTTCAGCGAGCAGCCGATCTCCTCGAGGTTGTGCGCCTGTTCGCGATGGGCGGCGGGGATGACGTACCGTTCCGCGTACTTCGCGATGGCCAGCAGCCTGTACATCTGCTCGAGTGCCTCCGACGTCATGCCGACGGCCTCGGCCAGCGCGGGATCTCGGCCGGTTCCCATGGTGACGCCACGCATGTACGCGCGCATCGCGGCGAGCTTCTGGAGCACGCCGGTCACGATGTCGGTGTCGCCGGCCGTGAACAGTTCGGCGAGGTAGCTGACCGGGATCCGCAGCGTGTCGATCGCCCCGAACAGGTTGCCGGCGGCCTCCCCGTCGTGGCCCTGCTTGGTGAGCAGATCAACGACGGGCGAGAGCGGCGGGATGTACCAGACCATCGGCATCGTGCGGTACTCCGGGTGTAGCGGCAGCGCGACGCGGAAGTGCTTGGTGAGCGCGTAGATCGGGGACTTCTGCGCTGCCTCGATCCAGTCGTCGGGCATGCCGCCTTCGCGGGCGAGCGCGATGACCTCCGGGTCGTACGGGTCGAGCATGAGGTCGAGCTGCGCCTCGTAGAGCTCCTTCTCGTCGGCGCAGGCAGCCTCCAGGACAGCGTCCGGGTCGTAGAGGATGATGCCGAGGTAGCGGAGCCGGCCGACGCAGGTCTCGGAGCAGACGGTCGGCAGACCCACCTCGATGCGCGGGTAGCAGAACGTGCACTTCTCGGCCTTACCGGAGCGGTGGTTGAAGTAGATCTTCTTGTACGGGCAGCCCGTGATGCACTGACGCCAGCCCCGGCACCGGTCCTGGTCGACGAGGACGATCCCGTCCTCGGCCCGCTTGTAGATCGCGCCCGATGGGCACGACGCCATGCAGGACGGGTTGAGGCAGTGCTCGCAGATCCGGGGCAGGAAGAACATGAAGCTCTTCTCGTACTCGAGGCGGATCTGCTCGTTCGCCTCGTCGCGCAGCTTGCCCAAGATCGGGTCGAGGTCGGCGGTCGCCTGGATCCCGCCGAGCGAGTCGTCCCAGTTCGCCGACCAGGTGATCTTCGTGTCCTCGCCGGTGATCAGCGACTTCGGCCTGGCTACCGGGAAGTCGTCGCCGAGGGGTGCCGAGACGAGGTTCTGGTAGTCGTAGGTCCACGGCTCGTAGTAGTCGCCCAGCTCGGGCTGTACCGGGGAGGCGAAGATGCTGAGCAGCTTCTGGAACCGGCCTCCGGAGCGGAGCTTGAGCCCGCCCGACTTCGTACGTACCCAGCCGCCGCGCCACTTCTCCTGGTCCTCGTACCGGCGGGGGTAGCCCTGCCCGGGACGGGTCTCGACGTTGTTGAACCACACGTACTCGGTGCCGGCCCGGTTGGTCCAAGCCTGCTTGCAGGTGACCGAGCAGGTGTGGCACCCGATGCACTTGTCGAGGTTCATGACCATGCCGACCTGGGCCATGACGCGCGTCAGCTTGCGAGCGGCCATCAGTAGGTCACCTCCTGCGAGCGCCGACGGACAGTGGTGACGATGTCGCGCTGAACACCGGTCGGGCCGAGGTAGTTGAACGCGTACGACTGGTGCGCGTAGGCGCCGATGAGATGCGTTGGCTTCATGAGGATCCGGGTCACCGAGTTGTGGATCCCACCCCGCTTGCCGGTGGCCTCCGACTTGGGCACGTCGATGGTCCGCTCCTGCGCGTGCTGCACGTAGCAGATGCCGTCGGGCAGCTTGCTGGTGACGACGGCGCGGGCGACGAACACGCCGTTGGCGCTGGTCAGCTCGATCCAGTCGTTGTCGGAGACCCCGATGCTGGCCGCGTCCCCGACGCTGAGCCACGCCTGAGGGCCGCCCCGTCCAAGGCTGAGCATGAACAGGTTGTCCTGGTACTCGGAGTGGATCGACCACTTGTTGTGCACCGTGAGGTAACGCAATGTGATGGCCTTCTCGCCGGTCGGGCCCAGCTCGGGCTCCCCGAAGGCGTGGGTCATGTCGAGTGGCGGCCGGAAGATGGGGAGCTGTTCGCCCGCGTCGATCATCCAGTCGTGGTCGAGGAAGAAGTGCATCCTTCCGCTGAGGGTGTGCCAGGGCTTCAGGCGCTCGGTGTTGATGGTGAACGCCGCGTACCGTCTGCCTCCTGTCTCCGACCCCGACCACTCCGGCGAGGTGATCACGGGCTGCGGGGCGGCCTGGGTCTCGGCGAAGGTGATGTGGCGTTCCTCTTGGCCTTCGGACAGGTCGACGAGCTTCTGGCCGGTCTTCTTTTCGAGGTCGCGGAAGCCCTGGGTGGCGACGGACCCGTTCGTTGTGCCGGAACAGGTCAGGATGGCTTCGGCGAACCTGGCATCCGTGTCGATGGCCGGCCGGCCCGCGCCCGCGCCGCTGCTCATCACACCGTGCAGCTTGCCGAGGCGCTCGACGGGTCCGGTCATGTCGTAGGTGATGTTCTTGACCGTGAACCCGAGCCGGTCAGCGAGCGGACCGACGGAGGCGAGCTTGTCGGCGATCGCGGTGTAGTCGCGCTCGACGATCATCATCGCGGGCAGGTTCTTCCCGGGCACAGCGTCGAGGTCGGTGCCTCGCCAGTCGGGGACGTGCCCGCCGGGCTGGCTGATCTGGCCGGGGGTGTCGTGCTGCATTGGTACGGCGACCAGGTCGCTGCGGGTCCCGAGGTGGTCCTTGCCCAGGTGGTCGATGGCTCGAGCGAGCAGTGTGAACACGTCGAAGTCGCTCTTGGCCTCCCACGGCGGGTCGATGGCCGGCGTGAACGCGTGCACGAACGGGTGCATGTCCGTGCTCGACAGGTCGTACTTCTCGTACCAGGTCGCCGCCGGGAAGACGATGTCGCTCAGCAGCGTCGTCGAGGTCATCCGGAAGTCGGCGCTGATCAGGAGGTCGAGCTTTCCTTCCGGGGCCTCTTCGCGGAACTTCACGACCTTCGGCTTGGCGTCGGCGGCGTGGTTGTTGGGCATGAGGTTCGACCCGGTGCCGAGCAGGTGCTTGAGGAAGTACTCGTTGCCTTTTGCCGAGGAGCCGAACAGGTTGGACCGCCAGACGATCAAGGTGCGCGGCCAGTTGGCTGGCGCGTCGATGTCCTCCAGTGACGTGGTCAGGGCGCCTGACTTGAGCTGGGCGGCGACCCACTCGCCGACCGATGCCGCCTCGCCGCGTTCCACGGCTGCCTTGGCCTCGTCGGCCAGGTCGAGTGGGTTGCGGTCGAACTGCGGGTAGAACGGCATCCACCCAAGACGGTGGGAGAGCGCCATGGCGTCCGCGGTGTGGAGGCCATCCAGTGAACCGGTGGACAACGGCGACTTGACCCGGTCGGCGGAGAAGCCGTCTGTACGCCACTGGTCGGTGTGCATGTACCAGTAGCCGGTGCCGATCATCGTCCGCGGCGGACGCGACCAGTCGAGCGCGTTGGCGAGGTTGAACCAGCCCGTCATCGGTCGGCACTTCTCCTGGCCGACGTAGTGCGCCCAGCCGCCGCCGTTGCGACCGATGCAGCCGGTGAGCATGAGCAGCGCCATGATCGCCCGGTACGTGACGTCGGCGTGGAACCAGTGACAGATGCCGGCCCCGAGGATGATCATCGACCGGCCCTCGGAGTCCTCGGAGTTCTTCGCGAACTCGCGAGCGATCCGGATGCAGGCCTCCGCTGGGACGCTCGTGATCTCTGCCTGCCAGGCCGGCGTGTACGGGCTCGTGACGTCGTCGTACCCGGTGGCCCACTGTCCCGGCAACCCGTCGCGGCCCACTCCGTACTGCGCCAGCATCAGGTCGAGGACTGTGGTGACGAGCGTGTCGCCGACGCGGACCGCCGGCACGCCGCGCCGGATGATCGACCCTGCGCCGCGGGGGTCCTCGAAGCAGGGGAGGGCAATCTCTACAGAAGTGGCATTCGCTACGTCGATGAGGCTCAGCGCCGGTACGAGCTCGCCGAGGTCGAGGTTCCACTTGCCGACGCCCTCGTCGTTGTAGCGATGCCCCATCGTGCCGTTCGGGACGGCCGGGGCATTGGTGACGCTGTCCCACAGGACGGTCTTGAAGTCCGCGTCCGATGTGGCGCTGAGCGAGGGCAGATCAGCCGCGGTGAGGAACTTCGACGCGGTCAGGCCGTGCCCGTCCGGGTGGTCCACGAGGGTGACCAGCATGGACAGGTCGGTGTACTTCGTGACGTAGTCGGTGAAGAACGGCACCTGCCGGTCGACGAAGTTCTCCTTGAGGACGACGTGGCCCATGGCCATGGCGAGCGCGCCGTCGGTGCCGGCCTGCGCCGGGAGCCATTCGTCGGCGAACTTCACGTTGTCGGCGTAGTCGGGGGAGACGGTGACCACCTTGGTGCCGCGGTAGCGGACCTCGGCCATCCAGTGCGCGTCGGGCGTCCTGGTCACCGGGACGTTGGAGCCCCACATCATGAGGTAGGTCGAGTCCCACCAGTCGCCCGACTCCGGGACGTCGGTCTGGTCTCCGAAGACTTGGGGACTGGCGACGGGAAGGTCGGCGTACCAGTCGTAGAAGGAGGTCATCGCCCCGCCGATGAGGTGGTTGAACCTTGTGCCGATCGCGTGGGAGACCATCGACATCGCGGGGATGGGGGAGAACGAGACGCACCGGTCCGGTCCGTAGGTCTTGATCGTGTTCACGTAGCTGGCGGCCGCGATCTCGATCGCCTCGTTCCAGCTGATGCGTACCAGGCCACCTTTGCCGCGTGCCTTCTGGTAGCGGCTGCGGGTCTCCGGGTTCCCTGAGATGTCAGCGAACGCAGCGACGGGGTCCCCGAGCCGGGCCTTGGCCTCGCGGTACGCCTCGATGAGCACGCCGCGTCCGTACGGGTAGCGGACCCGCGTGGGGGAGTAGGTGTACCAGGAGAACGCGGCGCCACGGGGACAGCCGCGCGGCTCGTACTCGGGTCGATCCGGGCCGGTCGTCGGGTAGTCGGTCTGCTGCGACTCCCACGTGATGATGCCGTCCTTGACGTACACCTTCCAGGAGCAGGAGCCCGTGCAGTTCACGCCGTGGGTGGAGCGAACCACCTTGTCATGGCTCCATCGGTCGCGGTAGAAGACGTCGCCCTGTCGGCCGCCCTTGAGGAAGACCGCCCGACCGTCATCGGTCTGTTCCCGCCTGGTGACGTACTTGCCGAGGGCCAGGAGTGCGGTGGCTGCGGGGTCGTCCAGACGCGGATGCCGGGAGGTCATGGCTCATGCTAACGCGATCCAGGGAATAAACTCATAGAATGGTGAAAACTACGTTACCCGCCCGCGAAAGGGGGTAGCACGTCCACGCGGGACCTCGCTGAGATCCGGGTCTGAGGGTCTTTGGCGGGCGAGCCGTCCACCAGCAACGAGCAGGACTTCAGGACTCCCGCGAGGCCGTCGTGGCGAGCGCTGAGCAACGTCACCAGCTGCTCGGCCGTGGTGTCGTAGGTGTCGAGCTGTTCGTGGTCCGTACCTGCGGCATCGGCCGCGGCGGCGTAGTAGGTGATCTGCATGTCAGCCTCCGATGGAGCTCATGGTGCGGGCGGGTTGGTGGAAGCCCAGGTCTCCTATGCCGTGGCCGGCCGGCTTGGTCGCATGGGCGCCAGACCAGAGGTCCGCCAGCGTCGCGTCGTCAGCCCCCGCCCGCAACGGCGTGCGGAGGTCGGTCTCGGTGTGGCTGAACAGGCAGGTACGGATCTGGCCGTCGGCGGTGAGGCGGGTCCGGTCGCACGATGCGCAGAACGGCGCGGTCACCGAAGCGATGACACCGATCCGTCCGGCCGGGTGGTCGGGGCCAGCAGCCACCAGCCAGTCCTCCGAAGGGGCGGATCCGCGACCGGGCGCGGGTGACAGCTGGAAGCGGTCGCGGAGTCGAGCCAGGATGTCCGAGGCTGGGAGCAGTGTCGTGCGGTCCCACGCATGGGCTGGGCCGAGTGGCATGTGCTCGATGAAGCGAAGCTGGTACCCACGGGCCAGGCAGAACTCCGCCAGCGGCACGATGTCGGCGCCATTGTCATCGCGCATGGCCACGGTGTTCACCTTGATCGGCCGCAAGCCCGACGCCTCGACCGCTTCCAGGCCCTTCAGCACGTCGGGGAGTCGGTCTCGCCGGGCCAGTGCTGCGTACCGCTCTCTGTCGAGGGAGTCGAGCGACACGTTGACTCGGTCCAGGCCGGCGGAGGCGAGTGCGGCGATGTGCTTGTCGAGCCCGATGCCGTTGGTCGTGAGGGAGAGCTCCGGTGGATGGTCCTCGTCGGTTCGGAGTCGCGCGGCCGCCGCGACGATTCCCACGAGACCTCGACGCAGCAACGGCTCGCCCCCGGTGAAGCGCACCTTCCTGACCCCGAGCCGCGTCACGGCGACGGCGATGAGTCGTACGATCTCGTCGTCGGTCAGAACGTCGGGACCCGGCAGCCAGGAGAGCCCCTCGGCAGGCATGCAGTAACTGCACCGAAGGTTGCACCGGTCGGTCAGGGATACCCGCAGGTCCCGAGCGACGCGGCTGTGCCCGTCTCTCAGCAGCGTCTGCGGGTGGATGGCGATCGACAACTCAACTCCCTGGTCGGAAACCTTTGAGCCAAGGTAGCCCGCTTAGTTACGATTCTCTAGGGGAAAAGATACGTTGAGACCAGGGAGGTGAGTTTGAGATGACGGACGGGATGAAGGGCGCGCACGTTTCGCGTCTGGGTCCGACGCGCGCCGAAGTCTTCGAACACCTCCAAGGGCTCACGACAGCAGCGCCGCTGGACACGATCGCCGAGGCGGTCGGCATCCACCAGAACACGGCCCGTTTCCACCTCGATGCGCTGACCTCTGCCGGGCTCGTTGAGCGCCAGATCGAGCATCGGGAAGTGCCCGGCAGACCGAAAGTCCTCTTCCGCGCCGCGCGCATCTCCAGCGACGCGTCCTTCGAGAGCCTGGCACAGGTGATGGTGAGACACTTCGCCGGCGGGCTGGAGGACCGGTCTGAGCGCGCCGTCGATGCAGGCCTGGCGTGGGGTGAGCAGGTCAAGGCAGAGCTCGTCGCAGTCGATCCGACAAGGGAGCCGCTCGGCCGGCTTGTCGATGGGATGGCGTGGCTCGGGTACGAACCTCAGCTGGTCAACGATCCCGAACCGGTGCTCAACCTCCGGCCGTGCCCGTACGCCCGCATCGCCAACGGCGATCCCGACATCGTGTGCCAGCTCCACCTCGGTCTGATGCGGGGGATCCTCGGCCCTGACCAGCCGTGGGAGGTCGTGTCGATCGAACCGTGGTCCGGTCCGACGACGTGTCGCGTCACGCTGCTCGAGCACTTGCCGAGCGCGACCGGCGGGGACGAGCCCGCGGATGCGTGAACAACTCAGCGCCGAGGAGTACAGCGGCGAGCTGTTGGGTCTGGTAGCGGTGGATGGACGCTGCGAGGACGTCCCTGTGGGCGACAGCCTGGGTCGCGTCCTGGCCGAGGAGGTCGTGAGCACGACGAGCATCCCCGTCTTCGACAACTCTGCGATGGACGGCTATGCCGTGCGGTGGTCCGACATCGCAGCCGTCCCGACCACGCTGCGCATCGCGGGCGACGTGCCGGCCGGGAGCGAAGCGGATCCGGACGCAGCGCCGGGGGAGTGCGTACGCATCATGACGGGTGCCGCCCTGCCCACGTTCGCCGACACGGTGGTGCCGGTCGAGCAGACGCAGGACGACGGGGCTGAGGTTGTCGTCCTCGAGGCGGCGGCTGGCAAGGGTGCCCACGTACGCAAGGCCGGCGGAGACGTGGGTCGCGGCGCGGTCGTCGCCCGGGTCGGCATGACCATCACCCCGGGCGTGGCAGGAGCGATCGCCGCCGTCGGGGTGGAGAGAGTCGCGGTGAGACCGCGTCCTCGCGTGGCGGTGGGCGTCACGGGGGACGAGCTCGTCAGAGGTGGAAGCCTGCGTCGCGGTCAGATCTACGAGTCCAACGGTGTCGCCGTGGGGAGTCTGCTGGAGCACCTGGGTGCGAGCGTGGTCCGTACAGGCCTGGTGCGCGACCGGGCGCAGGAGCTCGTCGATTGGCTCGACGCGGCCGCCCCCGACAGCGACCTGATCGTCCTCACGGGTGGTGCGAGCGTCGGAGCGTACGACGTGGTGCGGGACGTCATCACCGCCGCAGGCGGGGTCTTCCGGCACGTACGGATCCAGCCCGGTAAGCCTCAAGGTTGGGGCGTCTGGGGCGGAACACCGGTCGTCTGTCTGCCCGGGAATCCAGTCTCTGCTGTCGTCAGCACCGAGATCTTCATCCGGCCGATGCTGGACCTCATCCTGGGTCGGTCCGCGGCCGTCTGGTGCACCGCGGTCGCCGGCAGTGACTGGAGGTCGCCGGAGGGTCGACGACAGGTGCTGCCGGTGACGCTGGGTACGGACGCCGAAGGGCGGCTCGTCGCCGTGCCTGCTCATGCTGGGGGTTCTGCGTCTCATCTGGTGACCTCGTTGGCCGGTGCGGACGGGTACGCGGTGGTGGCCGAGGCGACCACGGACGTACGCGTCGGCGACCTGCTGTCGGTCAGGTGGATGTGATCGGCGAGTTCGACGCGATCGTCCTCGCCGGAGGCCGTGGGTCGCGTCTCGGGGCACCCAGTAAACCCGAGTACGTAGTCGGCGGCCGGCGACTGGTCGACGTCGCCCTGTCGGCTGCGAGCTCGGCGCGGCGGATCGTCCTCGTCGGACCTGGCCCGGCACCGCAGGGTGTGCTTCTTACGCGTGAGGACCCGCCTTTCGGCGGTCCGGTGGCGGCGGTCGCGGCCGGCTTCGCGGTCCTGCCCGACCACGCCGCGTGGACCGTGCTCCTGGCGTGCGATCTTCCCGGAGCGGAGGCAGGGGTCGCGCAACTGTTGTCCGCGGACCCAGAGTCGACGAGCGACGGCGTGTGCCTCCTGGACGCTGACGGGCGGCTGCAGTGGCTGCTCGGCTGCTACCGCACAGAGGCACTCGCAGGGCGCCTCGCGCACCGTGGTGACCCGCCTCTGACCGCCATGTACAGGCTGCTGGAGCCTTTGCAGCTGCTCGGCATGTCGGCGGATTCACGCATCACCAGCGACATCGACACCCCCGCTGATGCGGCGGGCTGGGCACACCGGCAGGAGGGGCACTCGTGAAGCTGCGTCCGCTCGTCGAGCCTGGTCCCGAGCTGTCCGACGTCGACCGTGAGAGGTTCGCGCGTCACGAGCCGATCCCCGAGCTCGG
>JAYUEA010000522.1:0-9238 GCA_043739465.1 Propionibacteriaceae bacterium | reverse complement strand
GAAGAACTGGCTCAGTGCCGGGTACGGGAACTGCGTGCCCACCCAGGTGAACGCGATCGACTCGAACGAGCGCTTCGCCAGAGTCGGCGAGAAGTCCTTGCTCGCGGTGTCGACGAGCGTCACCTTGATGCCGACCTCCTTGAGCTGCGACTGGAACTGCTGCGCCTCGTTCTCGGAGACCTTGACGCCCTTGAGCTGGCTGAACTTGACCTCGAGCACCGCGCCGTCCTTCGCGCGGAAGCCGTCAGCGCCGAGCTTCCAGCCGGCATCCTCGAGCGACTTCTTGGCCTTCTCGCGGTCATAGTCGAGGCCCGTTTCCTTGGCGAGGTCCTTGTACTGGGCCTGGCCGTTGAGGAAGACGTGGTTGTTCAGGACCGGCGGGTCGTAGTTCAGGCCCGCGAGGTCGGACGCGCCGATCGCCTTGCGGTCGAGAGCCATGAGGATTGCTTGACGGATCACCTTGTCTTTGAGCAGACCGGAGTCCTGGTTCAGCGTGATGTGACGCCAGTTCGGGCCGGCAGCCTTACGGATGTCACCGGTCGTGACGGCGCTGGCGCGAGCGAGCGCGTCAGCGTTGATGCCGATGTCGAACGCGTCGATCTCGTTGTTCGCGTACGCCTGCGGCGTTGCCTCGGTGGGCACGGCACGGAAGATCACCTTCGCGAGCTTCGGCTTGTCGCCCCACCACTTGTCGTTCGGGACGAGCGTGATGATTTTGCTCGTCGTGTCGTAGCTGCCGATCTTGAACGGCCCGGAGAACCAGGCGTCCTTACCCTCGAGCGTTGCCCAGCCGGTGTTGAACACGGTCTCGTCGGCAACCGACTCAGCACGCTGCGGGCCGAGAGCGAAGAGGGCCTTCCAGTCCGGGTACGTCGTCTTGAAGTTCACGACGATGTCGTTCTCGGTCGCGCCTTGGGCAATTGTGGAGACCTGGTCGAAGCCGTCGGTCGAGACGCACTCGAACTTCTGGTTGGTGCCGTCACAGGCCTTGACCGTGGCCTGGAAGTCCTTGACGTTGATCCTCGTGCCGTCGTTCCAGGCGGCCTTCGGGTTCAGGTTGAACTCGACACTCAGCTTGCCGTCCTTGACAGTGGGCGTCGGCTCCTTGGTGAGGTAGTTCTTGTTGAACGTCGCCTTCGCGTCGGACGCGAAGTCGAAGAACGTCGGCGTCATGGGCTGCCGGACATGCGTGTAGTCGAGCTCGTTGCCGGCCGCGTTGAGCGGATTCCAGTTCTCAGCGAAGTCGTTGATGGGAAGTCTCACCTCGCCACCGTCGGCCAAGGCCTCGCGCGGCTTCGCGTTGATGGCCTGCGCGTTCGCAGACAGGGTGGGCGCCGAACTCGTACCGCTCGAACCGGTCTGCGTGCCGCAGGCGGCAAGCGAGAGGGCGAGTGTGGCAGCGAGCGGCGCAACGAGCAATGTGCGGAACTTCACGCTTCCTCCAAAGTTACGAAAAGGTCACGGCTGAGCCGTGCTCCTGGGTGGGTCAAACCCTAGTTCTGCAACGTGGGGGGAGACCTAACGGATCCGATCACCTTTTGCTAACGATGTGTGATGCCTGTCACAGAACTTTCAACGGCCGAGCGTAGTAGCACGCGACCAGGTGATCGACGGAGGCGTCCTGCGGAGAGACCGCCAGCGTTACGGCGTCGTTCAGCAGGGCACTCACGTCCACGAGCGGACCTGCCGGTGCCTGCGCCAGTGGAGGCATCTTGTCGAGGCAGAGGGAGGCCTGTTCGGGGGTCAGCCGCTCGAAGACCGGGCAGCGTGTGCGGAACTTGCAACCCGACGGGGGATTGGCCGGGCTGGGCAGGTCGCCGTGCAGCAGGATCCTGGTACGCGTTCGCTCCGTCTGCGGGTCCGGGATCGGGATCGCGGACAACAGCGCCTGCGTGTACGGGTGGCTGGGCCGCTCGTACACCTGCTCCACAGCGCCGATCTCGACGATCTTCCCGAGGTACATGACGGCGACCCTGTCGGCGATGTGGCGGATCACGGCCAGGTCGTGGGCGACGAACAGGTACGAGAGGTTGAGGCGCTGCTTCAGCTCCTCCAGCAGGTTGATGACGCCGCCCTGGATCGACACGTCGAGCGCGGAGACCGGCTCGTCGAGGACGATCAGCTCCGGCTCGAGGGCCAGGGCGCGTGCGATGCCGATGCGCTGGCGCTGACCTCCGGAGAATGCCTGCGGGTAGCGGTTCGCGTGTCCAGCATCAAGGCCCACGAGCTGCAGCAGCTCCATGACGCGGGACTCGATCCTGTCCTTCGGCCAGCCGTGGACGCCCAGCGGCTCGGCGATGATGTCGAAGACCGGCATGCGGGGGTCCAGAGACGCCATGGGGTCCTGGAAGACGACCTGGAGGTCGCGGCGCAGCTTCTTCTTGTCGGCGCGTCCTATCGACGCCGTGTCGCGCCCGAAGACGACGATCCGGCCCTCGGTCGGTGCGTGCAGGTTGAGGATCTCCAGCAGCGTCGTCGACTTGCCGCACCCCGACTCGCCCACCATGCCCAGAGTCTCGCCGCGGCGGAGCTCGAGGTCGATCCCGTCGACCGCGTACACGCTCCCGACCCGCCGGCGCAGGACTGCACCCCTCATGAGCGGGTAGTGCTTCTTCATGTTCTCGAGGCTCAGCACCACCTCGCGCTCTTCGCGCGGCTTCTGCACGTACGAGCTCTCGTCGATGACGGCGGCCGGGAAGATGTCAGCGCTGGTGAGGTGCTCGGTCTTGATCCTGTCGGCCTCCCAGCAGGCCACGGTGTGGTCGGGCCCGACGGTAACCAGCTCCGGCTCCTGCTGGCGGCAGCCCGCGTGGGCCAGCGGGCAGCGCGGCACGAAAGGACAGCCGGGTGGCAGGTCGATGACCGACGGCGGGTTGCCCTTGAGCGTCGCGAGCGGTTCGCGGTTGGTGGCGTCGAGGCGAGGTACGGCTCCGAGCAGGCCGATCATGTACGGCATCTGCGGCCGGTAGAAGATGTCGTCGACGTTGCCCTGCTCGACGGGGCGACCCGCGTACATGACCGTGATCCGGTCGGAGATCCCCGCGACGACACCGAGGTCGTGGGTGATCATGATGACCGCGGCGCCGGTCTCCTTCTGCGCCTTCTTCAGCACCTCGAGCACCTGCGCCTGGATCGTCACGTCGAGGGCGGTGGTCGGCTCGTCGGCGATGATCACGTCCGGGTCGTTCGCGATCGCCTGGGCAATCATCGCGCGCTGGCGCATGCCGCCCGAGAACTCGTGCGGGAACGACTTCACGCGCAGGTCGGGGTTGGGGATGCCCACCAGGTCGAGCAGCTCGACGGCACGGCGCCAGGCAGCGGCCCGCGTCACGTCGTGGTGGGTCTGGATGGCCTCGACGATCTGGTCGCCGATCGTGTACACGGGCGTCAGCGCGCTCAGCGGGTCCTGGAAGATCATCGCGAGGTCCTCGCCGCGGATCTTCGACAGCTCGGCGTCGCTGAGGCCGAGGAGCTCACGACCGTGCAGCTTCACGGAGCCGGTGATGCGGGCCGACCGGGGGTGCAGGCCCATGATCGCGAGGCTGGTGACGGACTTGCCGGACCCTGACTCGCCGACGATCGCCATCGTCTCGCCCGCGCGCAGGTCGAAGCTCAGGCCTCGCACGGCCTTCACCAGCCCGGCCTCGCTGGGGAACGTGACGTGGAGGTCGTTGATGCTGAGGACGACGTCGCCCGCAGCGGTCTGGCGCAGGTTGCGCGGCGTGCTCTCGGTGGTGGTCATGCCTGTCCTCCGGACTGCGACGTCGGGTCGAGCGCGTCACGCAGGCCGTCACCCAGCGCGTTGACCGCCATCACCAGCAGCACGAGGAAGCTGGCCGGGGCGAGGAAGATCCAGGGGGCGATCGTGGTCGACAGGGCGCCCTCCGAGATGAGGGTGCCGAGCGAGGTGTCGGGCGCCTGGACGCCGTACCCGAAGTAGGACAGGCCGGCCTCGCCGAGGATCGCGTAGCCGACGCCGAGACACACGTCGACGATCAGCATCGAGGCGATGTTGGGGATGATGTGGCGCACCAGCAGACGTGGCGTGGACAGGCCCATGAAGCGTGCTGCGGCCACGTACTCACGTTCCTTGACCGACATCGACAGGCTGCGTACGACGCGGGCCGAGAGCTGCCAGCCGAAGGCGGCGAGCATGACGACGAGCAGCAACCAGGCGTACTGCCCCTTCGGCCCGCCCTTCGACACGATCGCGATGAGGAAGAACGACGGCAGCACCAGCATGAGGTCGATGACCCACAGCCAGGCCTTCTCGTACCAGCCGCCGATGTAGGCCGCGGACGAGCCGATGAGGGCGGCGAGCGTGGTCTGGATGAGCGCGACCATGAAGCCGATGATCAGCGACTTCCCGAGGCCACGTACGGTCATGGCGAGGACGTCGAAGCCGGCCTGGGTGGTGCCGAACAGGTGCGCAGCCGACGGTGGCTTGTAGTACTGGGTGGTGTCGCGCTGGTCGTACTGCCACGGCAGCACGTAGCCGCCGAAGAGGGCGAGGAAGACCAGCACCCCGATGATGATGAGGCCGATGACGGCGCCCCGGTTGCGCAGGAAGCGGCGTCGTACGAGCTGGCCGCGGGTCATGCGCTTGCTGGTCGCGACGATCGGGGCGGTTGCTCCTTCGAGGAGCTCGGGCTCCTCAGCGATGCGGAAGTCGGTCATGGCGCCTCCTCAGCTCAGCCGTACGCGTGGGTCGAGGAAGGCCACCATGATGTCGGCGAGGATCGCTCCGACGAGGTAGCAGAGGCCGCCGAACGCGGTGACCGCGACGATGCCGTTGATGTTCTGCTTGGAGATCGTGTCGACTCCGTACATGCCCATGCCGTGGAAGGAGAAGATGCGCTCGGTGTAGGTCGCGCCGACGAACAGGGACGCGGCCTGGAACGCGAAGTACGTACCGGTCGGGATCAGGGCCGTGCGCAGGGCGTGCTTCATAACCGCCTTGTTCTCGCGGAGGCCCTTGGCACGAGCGGTGCGTACGAAGTCGGAGCCGAGCGCGTCGAGCATGAGGCCGCGCTGCAGGCGGGATAGACCGGCGAGGCCGAGCAGGGTGAGCACCAGGGTGGGCAGCACCATGTGCTGGACGCGGTCGACGAGCTCGGCCAGTGGGTAGCCGGGCAATGTACCGGTCGACTTCTCGCCGAGGAACAGGAAGAGCTGGAAGCCGACGCCCTTGTTGATCGTGGTCGCGATCATCTTCGAGATCTCGCCGGTCACGTACGAGGGGGTTGCGACCAGCAGCAGCACGATGGCCGTCACCACGCGGTCGGAGATCCTGTACTGACGGACGGCGGTCCACGCGCCGAGAGTGACGCCGATGACTGTACCGAGCAGCCAGCCGGCGGTGACGAGCCGGAACGACACCCAGATGCGACGGCCGATCTCCTCGCCGACATCGCCACCACCAGGGGTGGAGCCCCAGTCCCAGTGCAGGACGATGCCCTTGATCCAGGTCACGTACCGGTCCCACATCGGGACTTGGTCCGACACGTTGGCGGCCCTGAGGATGTTCTCGACCGAGACCGGATCAATCGGCGGGTTGCGGATCTCGAAAAGCTGACGCGGATGGAGCTGGGTCTGCGCGAGCACCCAGGCCAATGACACCGCGATGAACAGCAGTACCACGTAGTTGGCGATGCGCAGCAGCAGGTACCTGGCCATTTCACCTCCTCGATCCTTGGCGGCAACTTACCTGCAGGACGGTACAGGCCGCGCCCGATCGGTACGAACCAGGCTTGGGTTGTACGAGGCGGGCAGCGGCACTTCGCAATGCTCGTGGGGAGGTCTGGTGCTGCTCGTGGGGAGGTCCTGTACTGCTGGTGGGGAGGTCCTCCACTGCTCGTGGGGAGGTCCTGTGCTGCTGGTGGGGAGGTCCTGTACCGCTGGTGGGGAGGTCCTGTACTGCTCGTGGGGAGGTTCGGGCACCACTGAAGGAGGATTCGGCGATGCGTCATGCGAGCTCAGTTCCAGGTGCGAGGCCTGGGTACGAGTCCGAGGAACGAGCCGAGTTCGTAGTCCAGCTCCGGAGACGTACCGAACACCCGCTCGAATGTGCCTAGCGAGAACCTCCAACCCTCCCGCATCGACAGGTCAGAACGCCGCGCCGTGTCGGCAGACCGATCGGTTTCCATCGTGTGAAACTCACGGCCGTCGTACTCAGCGGCTGCTCGTACCTCTTCGTAAGCCATGTCGAGTCGACGCTCGATCCCATACGAGTCGATGACACGGTGCTGCAGCTCCGGGCAGGGGAAACCGACATCGAGAATGCGGCATCTCTGCCAGGACTCGCCGTGCGACTCGGCGAGATGGCTGACCCGCGGCGCGAGCTCCTGAGCTTGTGGCAGCCCACGTAGGCGGTGAAGTTGACCTATGTACGAGCAGAGGTCATCCCCGGTGATCAACTTCGCGAAGGCCATCGCGTCCCCGGCTGCCAAGGCGTACGGGCGTCGTCCCAGGCGTATCAGGTCGGCGGCAGTCCGGAGGGGCGTGGTGAGTCGAAGGCCCTCGAGCTCCAAGACGTCGGCGTCGGGGATCTTCGTGGACTGCCGGACGATCGCATATTCGCGTGTCGAGCGGTAGCGGTCGTGCAGCACGAGGTAGCTGGGTCGCAACTCCCACCGTCGCCCAGGCGGGCTCGTATCCGCTCCCAACACGAACGCGGCGTAGTGATCGCTGGCCACGGCGTGTTCAGGAACGACGAGGCGTGCCGCCTGGGCGCGCACGGGCGACGAGTCGGGAACCGACGCATCGATCGCTACCGAGCGAACGACCCAGCGGATGCGGCCGAGCCTGCGGGCTTCGATGAACTGTCGAGGAGTCCCGAAGTGCTCGTGAGCGTCTCGGGAGTGGAATGGCAGACCGTCGTTGATGAGCATGCGACAAGCCAAAGCCATCGAAGGAGGCCCGCGCTCGGCTTATCCACAGGTTCGTGTTGCCCATCCAGGGGCGAGTGTTGTCCGTTCAGCACAGGATCTCCCGCCGAGCAGTACAAGACCTCCCGCCGAGGGGTACGAGATCTCCCGCTGGCCAGTACAAGATCTCCCGCCGAGTGGGTACGAGACCTCCCGTCGGCCAGTACAAGATCGCCCGCCGAGGGGTACGAGACCTCCCCACGAGGGTACGAGGTCTCCCGCCGAGGGGTACGAGGTCTCCCCGCGAGGGGTAAGAGGTCTCCCGCCGAGCGGTACGAGATCTCCCGCCGAGGGGGTACAAGACCTCCCCGCGAGGGGTACAAGACCTCCCCGCGAGGGGTACGAGGTCTCCCCACGAGGGGTACAAGACCTCCCCACGAGGGGTGAGAGATCTCCCCCCCGAGTGGCTGGTCCGCTAGATCCAGGAGCCGAACCACATCCTGGCTAGCCACTGCTGCTGGGTGAGGAGGGCGTCGGTGATGATCGGGTAGATGAAGGCGAAGTTGATGGTGATGATGGAGAGGATCGCGGCTACCCAGATCGCGCCGGTCCTTCGGCGGTTACCCGAGTTCGCTCGTCCGAGGATCAGCCCCCAGACCATCGCCAGGCAGGTCGCGGTGAACGGGATGATCGTGATCGCGTAGAAGAAGAAGAGCGAGCGCTCGGTGTAGTTGAACCAGGGCAGATACGTGGACAGGGCGGCTACCACCGGCACCCCGAAACGCCAGTCGCGGCCCGCCACCCACCACGTGATCGCGACCAGCAGCGCGATCGCCGCGAACCACCACAGCGTCGGCGTACCGGTCGCGCTGATCACCCTCAGGCAGGTCTGCGTGCCCACGGGGCAGCCGTGCTCACCGGCCTGGATGCCGTTGACCGCATCGATGCCGATCGGCCGCGCGTTGACCAGCCACCCGCCCGGGTGCGCGGAGTACACGTGCGTCGCGCCCTTGATGTAGTCACCGTTGTGGAAGTCCCAGATTTCCTTGTGGTAGTAGAGAAGTGATCCCAGCGGCTTGCCGAAGAACCGCACCTGCCACGAGTCCGGGTGCTGAGCGCCCCACTGTCGGTCCCACCCGCCCTGGGTCGCCAGCCAGCTCCACCACGTCGCCACGTACACGACGAACCCTACGACCGCCATGCTCACGAAGGCCGGGAGACCGTCGATAAGCAGGGACAGGTACGACCTGTTGCCGGCGCCTGAGAGCCGCCGCGCCGTCACGCTCCACACCACGCACAGGATCCCGAAGCTCGCGAGCACGAACATCGCGTTCCACTTGGTGCCGCACGCGAGTCCGAACAGCACGCCCGCCACGATCAGCCACGGGCGGAAGATGAACGGCCCTGGCCGCCCCCCGTACCCGGTCAGGCCCTTCTTCTCGAGGTCCCACGCGAGCCGGTGCCGGAACCAGTCACGGTCGAGCACGACCGCCAGCACGCCCGCAGCGATGAAGAACGCCTCGAAGATGTCGAGCAGCGCGATGCGGCTCATGACGAACGACAGCCCGTCGACGCAGAGCAGGAAGCCGGCCAACGCACCGACCATGGTGCTGCGCGAGATCCGGCGGGCCAGCCGCACCACCATAGCGACCAGCAGCACGCCGAACACCAGCGCCGGGAACCTCCAACCGAACGAGTTCATGCCGAACAGCCACTCACCCGACGCGATCAGCCACTTGCCGACTTGCGGGTGGACGATGAACGACGCGTTCGACGTGTACACGTCGACGTTGCCCGACGCGACCATCTCGTTCGCGTTCTCAGGCCACGACCCCTCGTAGCCGAGTTTCAGCAGCGTGTACGCGTCCTTCGCGTAGTACGTCTCGTCGAACAGGATCCCCCTGGGGTACGCGATCCCCACGAACCTGATCGCGAACGCCATCGCCGTCACGACGACCGTGACGAGCCACGACAGCGGACCGTCCTTCGGCGGCGCGTCACGCAGGCGCTCGATGGCACTCCGGGTGTCGGCGGTACGGGTGGGAACCAGGCTCTTCATGCGCTGCTGCCACGTGGGCCGCGCAGCCGGGATCGCCCACTCCCCGTGGCCCTGAACCGCCTCGACGTCGTCAGAGGCCTCGACGTTCTGGGGCGCTTCCGCCTCGGGAAGCGCCTGTTCGTACATGCCCGCATCGGGCTGCTGGGAGGCCCCGACGGTGGTCGACTCCTCTGCGGGCACACTCGTCACGGCCGCAATCCTAATGGCCCGTTACCGTGATTCGTTGACGCTTGGTGCGCCCCTGACACGCACCTCGCGGCGTTGCCGAAGCTCACCAGACGACCCGGTATGGCTCCGCTCCGGCGCCTTGCGA
>JAYUEA010000521.1:0-3085 GCA_043739465.1 Propionibacteriaceae bacterium | reverse complement strand
CGGTCGATATACGACCGGTATGCCTGCCCTCCGGCGCCTTGCGATGCACGCACTCATGCCACGGACTTCGTGAAGGAACTTCGGACGCACGACACTAGCCGTACGAGTCCGGCCCAGACCGGCCAGGCATCAGGCAGCCTCAACGGCGTCCTCGACGGGCCATCAGCCACCAGTTCCGTGTTATGCGGACGCTTCCGCCTCGCCGCAGCCCGCACCGCCACGAGTTCCGGGTTCTGAAGGCCCTGAAGGGGCCACAACACGGAACTCGTGGCACTGCTGTGTGGTGGGGCCTCGCACTCCGCTCACAACACGGATCTCGTGGCGGTCAGCCGAGCGGGTCCTCGATCCGAGCCAGGAACCCACTCAGATCTGGCTCCTGGCGCGATTCCCGCTCTGATGTGTGACACGAACGCTGGAACGTCGCGTCATCCGGGCATGGCACGGCCCGCGCCGGATCTCGGACGCGGGCCGAACGCTGCTATGCGCCTACGGTCACTCGAACTCGACGAGTCCCTGGCCGCCCTGGACGGAATCGCCCTGGGCCACGAGGACGTTCTTCACCTTGCCGTCTGCCGGGGCGGTGATCTCGGTCTCCATCTTCATGGCCTCGAGAACCACCAGCACCTGGCCGGCCTTGATGTCGTCACCGACCTCGACGAGGATCTTCGAGACCGACCCGGACAGCGGCGCGACAACGCCGTTGACCGTCCCGGCGGGCATCGACGCGGTCGTGGCGATGGCGCCACCGGGTCCGGAGCCGATGACGATGGTCCCGAGCTGGGGACGTTCGGTCTCGTCGACCTCCACCTCGATGTCGTAGTCGACATCGTTCACGGTCACCTTGAGTCTCATGTGTCTGTCCTTATCGAAGGTGGATGGGTGCGTGGTTGAGCTGGCTGCGTCGAGTCGCCGTCGTCCACGAGGTGCTATGGGAGAAGCTGGCCTGGCGCTTGCGGGCGCGGTGGCCGAGGAAGGCTGCGACAGCCGCGGCGATCGCGACCATCACGTCCTCGGACACCTCGTCGTTGGTCAGCATGCGGATGCTCTTGACCTCGGACTCCAGCGAGTCGACGCGATCCGACAGGCTCTTGACGAGCTCGAAGAGCTCAGCGTTGGTATCGGTCATCGGTCACACCGGCCCGAGGCCGTGCTTCTTGGCCGGCCGCAGCTCACGCTTGTTGACGAGCAGCTCGAGCGCCATCGCGACCTTCCGACGGGTGTCGGCGGGGTTGATGATGTCGTCGACGAGTCCGCGGGATGCAGCGACGTACGGGGTCGAGAACGTCTCGCGGTACTCGTCCACGAGCTCCTGACGCCGGGCGGCCGGGTCGTCGGCCGCGTCGATCTCGCGCTTGAACACGACCGACGCCGCGCCCTCGGCACCCATGACCGCGATCTCCGCGGTCGGCCAGGCGAACACCTGGTCGGCGCCGAGGTCCTTGCAGGCCATGGCGATGTACGCGCCGCCGTACGCCTTGCGCAGGACGACCGTGACCTTCGGGACCGTGGCCGCCGCGTACGCGTACAGCATCTTCGCGCCGTGGCGGATGATGCCGCCGTGCTCCTGGGCGACACCCGGCAGGAAGCCGGGGACGTCGACGAGCGTGACGATCGGGATGTTGAACGCGTTGCAGAAGCGGATGAACTTCGAGCCCTTGTCGGACGCGTTGATGTCGAGAACACCCGCCATCACGGCGGGCTGGCTCGCCACGATACCGACCGAGCGGCCGTTGATGCGGGCGAAGCCCACGACGATGTTCATCGCGTAGCCAGCCTGCACCTCGAGGAAGTCGGCGTGGTCGACCAGGCGTGCGATGACCGTACGGACGTCGTACCCCTTCGTTCCTTCCGGCGGAACGAGGTCCTTCATGCTCTCGTCCGGCTCGACGTACGGATCGGGATCTATGATCGGCGCGTCTTCGGTGTTGTTACTGGGCAGGAAGCTGAGCAGCTTCTGAGCAATGAGGATCGCCTGGGCGTCGTCGTCCGCCACGAAGTGGTTGACGCCGGAGATGGCCATGTGGGTGTCGGCACCGCCGAGCCCGTCCTGGGTGACCTTCTCGCCGGTGACCTGCTCGATGACGCTCGGGCCCGTGATGAACATGTGGGCCTTGCGGGTCTGGATGACGAAGTCGGTCAGGGCCGGCGAGTACGCCGCGCCGCCCGCGCAGGGGCCGCAGATGATCGAGATCTGGGGCACGGCGCCCGAGAGCTTGACGTTGGCGTAGAACACCTGGCCGTACCCGGACAACGAGTCGATGCCCTCCTGGACACGCGCGCCGCCCGAGTCGTTGATGAAGACGAACGGGGTGCCGCACTTGAGCGCGGACTCCATCATCTGGACGACCTTGATCGAGTGCATCTCGCCGGCAGAGCCACCCATGACCGTGAAGTCCTGGCTCGCGACGTGGACCGGACGTCCCATTACCGCGCCGGTGCCGGTGACGACCCCGTCGGCCGGCATGTCGGCCGTGTCCATCCCGAAGGTCACGGTGCGGTTCTTGCGGAACAGCCCGATCTCCTGGAACGTGCCCTCGTCGAGCAGTGCGTCGAGACGCTCGCGCGCCGTCAGCTTGCCCTTGTCACGCTGCTTCTGAAGCTTGTCCTCGCCACCACCCGCACGGGTACGGAGCCTGGCCTCGTGCATCTCGTCGATGCGGTTCTGCATCGACCTGACCTTCGCCTGCTTGGCCATGCTCATGCCCTTTCGACGGTGACGCGGTGCTCGCGGCCACCCAGTGAGACCTTGTACGAGATGGGGCCGGTGACCGGCTTGGTGCCCTTGGCGCCCTTGGCTTCCTTCTCCTTGGCGAGGTCCTCGGGGGTCTTGCCCACGTTGACGGGACCGTTGGCCCGGTTCTTGAAGAACCCGGGGGCGACGGTCGGGAACATCGCGTAGGTGAGCACGTCCTCGTCGGAGCCGTTGTCGCCTTCGAGCTTGGCGGCATCGGCGACCAGCGTGTCCCACTCGGGCTTCAGCAGATCGGCGGGGCGCTCGGTGATCGGCTCCTTCTTGGCCTGCTGGTGCGCGATCTCGACGACCTCGGGGTTGCGCTCGCCGATGCACTCGCCGTAGTAGCCGAGC
>JAYUEA010000520.1:0-3097 GCA_043739465.1 Propionibacteriaceae bacterium | reverse complement strand
CGTCGGTCCAGCCCAGCGACCGGGCGCGCTCGGTGCCGGCGGCGACCAGCTGGTTGGCCACCCACTCCTTGCGGCGCGTCTCGGTGTCCTCGGCGGTGGTGAGGAAGCCTGCCTGCCGGTGCTGGCGCTCGGCCTGCTTGCGCAGCTTCGTGAGCTGCGACGCGGTGCGCGACTGGGCCTCGATGAGGTCCTTCATGGCGAGCGCGGCCTTGGTCTCCGCCGCATAGTCGACGTCGTGAGCGTGCGCGGCCTCGGGGATGGCGCCGCGGCGACGGCCGGCCGTGTAGGCGGTCGAGACGTGCACGTAGTGCGGCACGCGCGTCAGCGTGCCGTCGGGCGCGGTGACCGACTCCAGGAACCGGTCGAGCAGGGCCTTGGTGCCGATGACGTTGGTGCCGAACGCCTGGTCGATGGGCGGGTCGAACGACACGTCGCCGGCGCAGTGCAGCAGGACGTCGATGTCGTCGGGCAGCTTCGGCACTCCTGGCAGGTCGCCCTCGATGACCTCGATGCGGGCGTCCACGAGTGCTTCGGCGCCGCCTGCAGCCTCCCGTACCCCGGCGAAGATGTTCTTCTTCACCAGGGCGACGACGCGGTCGTAAGCGGTCGAGGAGCCCTTGCGCCGGACGAGGACGCCGACCTTGGTGTCGGGCAGCTCGGTGAGCGTCTTCCACAGGATCTGCTCGCCGATGAAGCCGGTGACTCCGGTCATGACGATCTTCTTGCCCGCGAGCATCTCGGCGAGCCGGCCGGTCAGCACCGGTGGCGGGACGGCCGGGAGGTGCTCCGCGTTGAACGCCGAGGCGGGGGCGGCCGTCACGGGGCACTCCCGGCGGGGTCGCGGGTGAGGGCCAGGGCGTCGGTGAGGGTGAAGCTGCCCATGTACAGGGCGGTGCCGACGATCGCGCCCTCGACGCCGAGCGGTACGAGGCCGCACAGCGTGCGCAGGTCCCCGAGGCTGGAGATGCCGCCGGAGGCGACGATATGCGCGTCGGTACGTGCGCAGACGTTGCGCAGCAGCTCGAGGTTCGGGCCGGACAGCATGCCGTCGGAGGCGACGTCGGTGACGACGAAACGCTCGCAGCCGGCCTCGGACAAGGTGGCCAGCGTCTCGTACAGGTCGCCGCCCTCGCGGGTCCAGCCACGCGCCGCGAGCTTGGTGCCCTTGACGTCGAGGCCGATCGCGATGCGGTCGCCGTACGACGAGATCACGTCCACGCACCACTCGGGGCTCTCCAGCGCGGCGGTGCCGATGTTGACGCGACGGCAGCCGGTGGCGAGCGCGCGCTCCAGGCTGGCGTCGTCGCGGATGCCGCCTGACAGCTCGACGTTCAGGCTCATAGAGGCGACGATCTCGGCGATGACGTCGGCGTTGGAGCCGCGGCCGAAGGCCGCGTCGAGGTCGACGAGGTGGATCCACTCGGCACCGTCGTCCTGCCAGCGTCGCGCAGCGGCCAGCGGGTCACCGAAGACCTTCTCGGACCCAGCCACCCCCTGCACCAGCTGGACAGCCTGTCCGTTCTGCACGTCGACAGCGGGCAACAGCACGAGGGAGTCCACGGCCCGCACCCTACCCGAGGACCACGCGCGCGCCCTAGTAGCTCAGGACGGCGGACTCCCCACCCGCTGGGCGTGGCACGCGTGCTCGACGAACAGGCAATTGGGGCTGGAGTGGCTATACCGCCCTAGCAACCGCACCACCAGCACCAATTGCCTGTCGGTATGACACAGATCCACTCCCCCCGGCCCCTCGACACTCCAAGCGTGCTCTACGAACAGGCAATTGGGGCTGGAGTGGTGATACCGCCCCAGCAACCGCACCACCAGCACCAATTGCTTGTCGGTCCGACACAGAGATCCATTCCCGAGGCGGTGTGGACAACTCCGACAGGCACCAGATCTGTGGACAAGTGACGCAATCCTCCATGCGAGCAGACGGTCTGGGGTATGAGCACGAGACCAACTGCTGACCAGGCCCTCGACAGCCTCGGCGGAACGGCGACCAAGTCTGAACTGGTCGAGCGTTGCGGCCGTCGGGCCGTCATCCACGCGGTCGACGACGGATCGATCGTCCGAGTCAGCAAGGGCCACTACGTGTCGGCCAGGGTGTCCGAACACCGCGCGGTCGCACATGGCCTCGCCGGCGTCATCTCCCATCTGGGCGCCGCGATCCATCACGGCTGGAAGGTCAAGCACGCCCCCCGCGAGGCGTGGGTCGGGGTGCCGCGACAACGGCACCAGGCCGCGCACATCGAAGGCGTACGCATCCACTGGATGCGTCTCACCCGCGCAGAGCTCAGTTCGGGGGTGACCAGCCCGCTTCGTACGGTGCTGGACTGCGCCCGCGCGCTTCCATTCGACGAGGCACTCGCCGTGGCTGACTCGGCACTGCGGTCGGGGATGGTGGCGTCGCCTGATCTGCGGCATGCGGCCGCCTCGGCTCGCGGGCCTGGGTCGATAGCCGTCAGACGGGTCGCGCGACACGCGGACGGACGAGCCAAGAACCCGCTCGAGTCCGTACTGCGCGCCCTGACGCTCGCCGCCGGCCTCCATTTGACTCCGCAGACCGTCGTGGTGGCTCCGGGCTTCTTCGCCATGGCAGACCTTGGTGACAGGAAGCTGCGCCTGGTCGTTGAGGCGGACGGTTTCGAGCACCACGGGACCCGCGCCGGACTCCGCGCTGACTGCGCACGCCACACGGGGTACGCCCAGCACGGCTGGACGTCGCTGCGATTCACGTACGAGGACGTCCTCTACTCCTCAGAGTGGGTGATCTGGGTGCTCCGCTCGTGGCGTACGGGCGAGGTGGCCAGCCCTCCTCGTCGACACGCCGCCGCGTGACCCATATAGACAGATGAGCCACATCGGCTCTGTACAGATGGCCCCGTCGGGCGTCGACCGAATCTGATCAAAAAGTCGTCCGACCGACAAACAATTGGTACGCCAGGGGCAGCCACCACGGCGTGTCTGCGCCCCACCCGCACCAGTTGTCTGTTCGTTCGACACGCCCACACTGGCCCCAGAGTGATCGGCAAACGCTAGCTACGTTGCACGCGTCACAGCCGACTTCCGACAGGCAATTGACCCGCCGGTGGTG
>JAYUEA010000519.1:0-3102 GCA_043739465.1 Propionibacteriaceae bacterium | reverse complement strand
CGGGAGCTCGACGATGCGCAGCTCGACGGGCTTGTCGGACGGGTGCCCGGTCGTACCGGCCGGGAAGCTGATGTAGACCGCGTGGGTGTCGTTCGGCGACAGGTGGGGGAACCAGTCGACCTGGTCGTCGTGGGTGAGCCGCTGCAGGTCGGAGCCGTCGAGCGAGACGCGCGCGATCTGTGCGTGGCCGGGCTGGGTGGTGAACAGCTCGGTGTTGAAGTAGATCCACTGCCCGTCGGGCGAGAACTCCGAGCCGTCGTCGGGGCGGGACGAGGCGGTGACCGGGATGTCCCAGGAGCTGTCGACGGCGAGCAGCCGTACGTTCGCGTGCGCCCTCCAGCTGTCGCCCTCGGGCTCGATCGCGATGTAGGCCAGTGCGGTGCCGTCCGGGCTGATGCCGTGCAGGAAGTGCAAGCGGCCGTCGTCGAGCGAGACGCGGGTGGCCTGGCCGCCTGTACGGGGCACGGCGTGGATGTGGAAGTCGTTGGCCGAGGCATAGATCGTCTGACCGTCCGGCGACAGCACATGGTCGTTGTTGACCGGCGGCAGGTACACGGTCGGGATCTCGCGCGGCTCACCGCCGGTCACCGGCAGCTCCCACAGGAGCCCCTTGGCGTTGATCACCAGTTGGCCGTCGGGCCCCCAGTTCGGGGCCTCGAAGAGGGTCTCGTCGGTCTCGTACACGAGTCGGGTGCTCCCGGCCAGGTCGGAGATCCACACCTGGCAGCGCTGACCTGGGGCCAGAACACGGTACGAGGGCTTCGAGTCAGCCATGGAAAGGGCACTCCCGTCGAGGAACAGCCGGGTCGCTCTGACGCGCCCGGCACGTTCGTCATGCTACGCAGGGTGACATGTCACCTCGAGACGTCGTGTTTCGACGTGCCGCGGCGGCTATCCCGAGGCCAGCTGGACGACGAGGTTGATGGTGGTCGCCAGGATGACCGCGCCGAGGGCGTACGACACCAGGGCGTGACGCAGCACGACATGGCGCATGCCTTTCTGCGTGAACTCGGGGTCACTGACCTGGTAGGTCATGCCGACCGTGTACGCGATGTAGGCGAAGTCCTGGTAGTCCGGATCCTCGTCCGAGTGGAAGTTGATGGGCTTGTCCGGGGCCGACGAGTAGTACAGGCGTGCGTACCGCAGCACATACACCGTGTGCACGGCCGCCCAGGACGCGACGACCCCGGCCACACCGACGATGGCGACGAGAGCGCCCGCGGACTGTCCCTTGTCGCGCGTGCCGACGAGCAGGAATCCGACTCCGACGACGCTGGCCAGGCTGGCGACGATCACCAGCGAGTCGGCCATGCCGCTGCTCGGGTCGTTGCTGCCTGCATGCTCGCGGGTCTGACGTGCGTCGAGTCGCCCGATCGCGAGCCACGTGAGCACGGTGAACAGCGTGGCGAACATGGCCCAGGCGGCCATGACGGCCACTGCAGGGTGGCCCACCAGCGCGATCACCACGCCGACGGCGACACCCCCCACGACCGAGAGCCCCAGCCGGAGCAGCATGGAGTTGGCCAAGACGCGCATGAGCAGACTGTACGTGGGGGGTGGTGGTCGTCAGGTGGCGATAGAGGACCTCGTCCGCTCCCTGAGCTTGCGAAGGGTTCGGTTGACCCTTCGACAAGCTCAAAGAACGCTGGGTGCTCAAAGAACGCTGGGTGCTCAGGGAACGCTGGGTGATCGGGGAACGCTGCGTGCTCAGGGAACGGTGCGTGCTACTGCCATGACATCTCTGGATCAACGCCGGAGGCGGAGGCCCTTCGGGGTCAGCTGGAAGCCGGCCGTCGCGAGGGCCGCGCCGAGCGGGTGGCCGCTGCCCATGACCGAGGTGCCGTCGATCTTCTCGACGGTGAGCTTGCCGAGAGCGCCGGCGTGTACGGACTCGGCGAGGGCTCTGGCCGCCGGAACCAGGCGGGCGTCGTCGTCGCTGAAGCTCAGCAGCGTCTTGCCGCCACGTTCGACGTAGAACGCGAGCTCCCCGTCGACGAGCACGACGAGCGCCCCTGCCTTGCGCGCCGGCTGATGGCCGCGGGTCTCGCCGGGGCTCGCGCCGTGGAGCGGCCAGGGCAGCGCCGCACCGTACGGGTTGGCGGGGTCGCAGGCGGCCAGTACGAGCACGTCGCTGGCGTCGGCTTCGCCGGGTGAGCGGCTCGACGCGCGGAGCCGGTCCACTGCGCCGGTGCCGCCGAACTGCGAGGCGCCGAGGCCCTCGACGAAGTAGCCGCGTCGTACGCGACCGGCCTCCTCGGCCGCAGCCAGCACGCGGTACACGGCCGCGAACCCGCCCGCTACGTCCTCAGCGACGACGGAGCCGCGCGTGACGATCCCGTACCGCTCCAGCAGCGTCTCGGCCCGCGCGTACTCGACGTGAGTGCGGGTCTGGGCGTCGAGCTCCGCCGGTGGCGTCGGGAGCAGCGACCAGCGACCGGCGGCGTCCTCCGGCACGGCGACCAGCCCGTCGGACGAGAGCCGACCACGAAGCCCGTACGACCGCGGCACGCCCAGCCCGCCGCCGGCCCGCCCGTACCTGGCACGGCGCGTGTTCGACACCCGCGACTTGTGCGCGGTGGAGACGTTCGCGAGGCGTGCGCGCAGCGGCGCGAGCGTCGCGGTGGTCACGCGGCCGGCCCACGCGAGGCGCCACAGCGACTGGCCGACCGCGGACATGTCGAGCCCTGATGCGTCCGCGATGCCGCGCGCGAAGTAGGCGCCGCCACCGCCGAGCGCCTCCAGCACCTGCGCGTCGGCGACGTCGACCGTCTCGTCGCCCGGTCGCAGCAGGAGTCCCGCGAGGTCGGCCGGGATCAACGTCAGCCAGCCGTCGCCACCGGACAGGTCTCCGGCGCCCTGCCAGATCACCTCTCCCGCGGCAACCAGCTCGTCGAGCATCCCCCGCTCGTAGCCAGAGACCCGCGACGGGAGGATCAGCGACTCGAGGGCGCTGGCCGGTACGACCGCGCCCGAGAGCTGCTCGACCACACGCAGCACACCGTCGACGCCTCGCAGTCGACCACCGACCCCTTGCCAGGCCGGCAGGAATCGTGCGTAGTCGACCCCGGAGACGGGTTCGATCTCCGACCGGAGCGCGGCCAG
>JAYUEA010000518.1:0-9340 GCA_043739465.1 Propionibacteriaceae bacterium | reverse complement strand
GACATCGGAGGCGGCAGCGATCGCCCACTATCTGGGCTGATCGCCGAGGCTGCGGATGACGCGCCTGATGAGGTCGTACGGGATCGGCCCGCTCAGCGGAAACTTCAGGGTGCCCTTGCCGGAAAGGTAGGGAGCGAGGTCGACCTGAAGATCGCCGGCCGACGGCACCGGGTAGAGGCTCACGTGCTTGGCCCAGCTCCCGATGTGCACGACGCTTCGGTCGGCGACGGAGAACGTCGGCATGTCGTACGAGATCGACTCGGTCGGGCTCCCGAGCGTGTCCGCGGCGATCCGACGGATCTCGTCGACGACCTCGCGCGTGCCCTCGGGCAGCTGGGCGAGGTACTCCTCGATGGTCGCGGGACGGGCCATGCAGTGATTCTCCGGGGGTCGGACGGACGCGTCAACCGAGCTCGGAGGCCGACTCGCGAGCGGCCAGGGCCGCCTCCCGGGCGTGCCGCTCGCGACGGGCGCGGGCGAGGCGCGCCAGGCCCTGCCGCACCCCGATGCAGGCCACGAGGATCATGCCGATCGTGATCAGGGCGCTGCGATGGTGGCGGAAGCCGCCGAACATCCCGATGTACGCGTACGGGAGGATGACGCCGGCCAGCACCGCAGCGAACCCCAGAAGGGTCCGGGAGAACGGGTGCGTGCCGAGCATCGCTCCCCGTACAAGGTCGCCGATCCCCCACACGTACGGGACGGTGGTGACGATCTCGATGAGCAGGAAGATACGCCAGTCGGTGTGGGCGACCGTGTCGATGCCCTTGGCCACGAGCACAGTCCGTACGGCCGTGTAGACCATCATCAGGGCGAAGCCGGACGCCTCGGGCCAGTACTTGCGGAAGCGGTGGAGAAGGCTACGAAACGTCTCCCACGGCGTCGTGCTGGCGGGTGGATCGTGACGCTCGATTCGATCGATCATCACCATCCCTCCGCCGGTCGTCCGGGACAGGATAACCAAGGGGGCTCACAGGAAACCGGAAGATGGGCGATCACTCGCTGGAGTCGGCCGGGCTCGCCCTGTCGGCGGCGCGTCGGTCGGCCCGGACATCGGCCTCGGTCGGGAACGTGTCTGCGATGCGCAGATGGTGCCGCATCGAGAAGTAGATGACCGTGAGCGCGACGGCCACGAGCCCGACGAGGAGCAGCGGCAGCCATCCCGCGTGGACCACACTTGGGTCGATCTCAAGCAGCGTCATGGATGAAATGTAATCCCCAAGGACTAGATCGAGAACTCCGGCGCGGGCTCGGGGACGGTCACGGCGATGCCGTAGAACAGGTCGTCCTCGGGGATCACGGTCGGCACGGTGCTCAGCACGAGCTGGTAGTCCTCGGTGGGCCAGCCCTTCTTCTGGATCTCCATCGGCACGGCGAACCAGTGGCCGTCGGGGTCGATCTGCGTGGCGTGGGCCCGGAGCGCGTCGTCGCGGACCGAGAAGTAGTCCGCGCAACCGATGAACGTCGTCAGCCGGTACGCCTTGTGGTCGTCTGGGAACTGGGTCAGCCGCTCGGCGTACACGGGCGGCAGGCCGTGCTCGTGCATGAGCTGGTCGAGCCGCAAGAAACGGTTCCGGTGCCCGCTCATGTGGTAGTAGACCTTGAGCACCTGCCACACCGGGCCCGCCTCTGGCAGCGCGATGGGGTCGGTGGCCAGCCTGATCGCCGCCATCGAGATCTTGTGGCACATGATGTGGTCGGGGTGCGGGTAGCCGCCCATCTCGTCGTACGTGAGCAGCACGTGCGGACGGAACCGACGGATGTGGGCGGCGAGCCCTGCGGCGGCCTCCTCGACGTCCTGCACCGCGAAGCACGCCTGCGGCAGCCGCGGCAGCGGGTCGCCCTCGGGGAGTCCGGAGTCGACGAACCCGAGCCACACCTGGTCCACACCGAGGATCGTGCGTGCGGCCTCCATCTCGCGGGCGCGGATCGCCGGCAGGTCGGCCCAGACCTCGGGCCGGTCCATCTGGGGGTTCAGGACGTCGCCCCGCTCCCCTCCCGTACAGGTCGCGACGAGCACCTGCGCGCCCTCGGCGACGTACTTCGCCATCGTCGCGGCGCCCTTGCTGGACTCGTCGTCCGGGTGGGCGTGGACGGCCATGAGGCGCAGAGGTTCACCGGCCGCGTCGACGCGGGTTGGCAAGGACATGCTCGGTATTGAACCACCGCGCTGGCGCATCACCGGGCGTGCACAGGCAGAATGGACGTCGTGTCCATTCCCGAGGCGTCCGCCGAGTCCGTCGAGGTCCCCGGTACGCCCGCGTGGCGTGGGCCCGAGACGCCCGAGGACCAGGCCCGGATCGACGCCCGCTACCCGAAGCCGCGACGCTGGCCGCTGGCCGTGGCCGGCGTCGTCCTCGCCGCGCTCCTGGGCACCTGGACGCTGTGGACAGCCATCGTTCATTCCAACCCGCCGGTCTCGGCGCAGGTGCTGGCGTTCGAGATCGTGAGCGACTCGGAGGTGCGGGTGAGGCTGCACGTCGACCGTCCCGACCCGTCTGTACGTGGCGTCTGCACGGTCATCACCCAGTCGACGAACTTCCAGCAGGTCGGCGAGGTCGACGCCACGATCGAGCCGGGCGGCGACCGCTTGCAGGACATCACCATCGTCGTACGGACGATTGCGCGGGCGACTTCCGCCTCGCTGCAGGGCTGTCGTTCACTTCCCTGACGCGTGTCGTTGCTAGCCTGTTCAAATGAGCACGGACGAGATCTGGCTGACGCCTGACGCCCACGCGAAGCTGCGCGATGAGTACGACTACCTCATCGGCGACGGACGTGAGGCGGTCACGACCAAGATCGCCTTCGCGCGCGAGGAGGGCGACCTCTCCGAGAACGCCGGCTACCACGCGGCACGTGAGGAGCAGGGTCAGCAGGAGCTCCGCATCCGTCAGCTGAAGGCGATCCTGGACAAGGCCAAGGTCGGTACGGCACCGGCCGGGCCCTCGAACACCGTACGACCCGGCATGAAGGTGACCGTCGCGTTCGACGGCGACCCCGACGACACGGACACGTTCCTGCTGGGGTCGCGCGAGGTGCTGGGGCTCGACGACTCGGTCGAGATGGCCGTGTACTCGCCGCAGTCACCGCTCGGCAGCGCGATCATCGACCAGAAGATCGGCTCGGCCGTCAGCTACGTGGCCCCGAACGGCAAAACCATCAACGTCACGATCGTGGAGGCGCAGACCTTCTAGCCCCGGTCCCTGAGCCCCAGCTCCGGTCCCTGAGCCTGTCGAAGGGTCTCCTACAGATCGACGAGAAGCCGTTGCGCCTCGGCTGGGTCGAGCGCACCGGCCGCGACCTCTGCGAGCACCTGCTCGCGGGTGAGCACCGCCGTGGGCTCGGGCTCCCCGGCACCGTTGAGGCCGAGCCGGTCGAGCACGGTCGTCAGGCGCAGCCGTGCCGTCGGGTACGAGACCCCCAGGTGCTTCTCGAGCTCGCGGATGTTGCCCCGCGAGGCGAGGAAGACGCGCAGCACGTCGAGGTCGGCGTCCGAGAGGGCGCAGAAGTCGCACGATGCGAAGTGGCCGCCGATCTCCGAGCCGCACGCTGCACAGCCGAGACGGGTCGTCAGCAGGCGGTCGCCGCAGACCGGGCACGCCGTCGGGGCGCGATAGGTCGTGCGCGGGGCACTCATCGCATGTCCTCCCCGCTCGCCACCGCGTCAGGCAGCTTCACGGTCGCGTAGCCCATGACCACGCTGAGGTCGAGACGGGCGGCACCGGAGCCGAGAACGACCTCGTCGAGGCCCTCCTCGTGGTGGCCGCTCCAGGCGATACGGCCGAGCTGGGTCTCGCCGTGTACGACGACGTTGGAGCCCTCCCCCAGCTGGATCGTCACGCTGCCCGACTCGCACCGGATGCGCGAGCGACCGGATGTGATCGTGCCGTCGAGGGTGACCTGACCTGCCTGCGCGAGCACGTCGGATGCCTCAGCGATGTCCTTGAGCACCGCGGAACCCGCGGTGAGGCGGACCTTGCCCAGGTACGGGACACCTTCGGTGGTCAGCGTGCCGGCGGTCACTTCGACGTCGACGACGATGCTGGGGTTGACCCGCAGCTCGAGCTCCTTGCCGAGACCGAGTGACCGGAGGTCGTCGAGGCTGCGCGGCGGACGGAGCAGCGAGAAGCCATCGAGGGAGGGGCCGGCGTCGCCGTCGGAGTTCACCTCGAGCACCGAGCCGTTGCGGCGCAGCACGTGAGGGCCGTTCACGGCGACGGTGGCGACGCCCTGGTCACCGACGATCCGTACGCGACGGCCCACCGCGCGCACGGAGATCCTGTCGACCCCGTTCGTGCCGGGAGCCCGGCGCTTCTTGGCAGGCCCCTGAGCCTGGGAGGCGAACTGAGGGTTGTCGTGCCACTCCGCGGACGCCTCCTGGGGCGTGGGCCGCGGGGGCTGCTCGAACGATGAGGGGTCGGGCGCGTTGCGCGCGGCGTCAATACGGCGGCTCGCCTCGGCGGCGTCGATGCGGCCTGCGGCAAGGTCTTCGAGGATGCCAGAGATGTCTTCGCTCATGTCGTCCACGGTACCCCGACTTACGGATATAGCAAGGCTCACTTTCTACTTTCTCAACGTCTGCCACGTGCCGGGTCACATGTGTCCGCACCACTACGGTGATCAGGTGCGCATGCCCCGACCCGTCCTCGTGCTCGCGGTCATCGGCTTCCTCGTCGCCCTGGGGTTCGGGATCGTCTCGCCCGTGCTGCCCGTGTTCGCCCGCACGTTCGGGGTCTCCACGCTGGCCGCCGGCGCCGTCGCGTCGAGCTTCGCGTTCGTACGGGTCGCGTCGTTGCCGCTCGCCGCACGTCTGGCGCGGCTGTTCGCAGAGCGGCGCGTGATCGTCGCCGGCGTGCTGATCGTGGCCATCTCCAGCGCGGTCTGCGCCGCCGCGACCTCGTACTGGCAATTCCTCATCGCTCGCGCCGCCGGCGGCATCGGCTCGGCTATGTTCACCATCGGCGCGACGACGCTGCTGTTCTCCGTCACCCCCTCAGAGCGGCTGGGCCGTGCGTCGGGGATGTTCAACGGCGGGTTCGTGCTGGGTGGCATGACCGGTCCGGTGCTCGGCGGGCTGCTCGCAGGGGCGTCGCTGAGGACGCCGTTCGTCGTGTACGCGATCGGGCTGGGGGTCGCCGGCATCGTCGGCTGGACCATGCTTCCGGTCCGCGGCGACACGGCGGAGGAGAGCCTCGCGCACGGCGACGTGGTCCCGCTGCGTGATGCCGTCCGCGACCGTCGGTACGTGGCGGCGGTCGCCTCCGCGTTCGCTCAGGGCTGGCAGTCGCAAGGCGTGCGCTCACTCGTGGTGCCCCTGCTGGTCGTCGAGACGTTGCTCAAGCCGGCGTCCTGGTCGGGCTGGGCGTTCGCCGCGGCCGCGGGCGCGCAGGCGCTGACCCTGTACGGATCCGGCTGGGTCACCGACCGCGTCGGGCGCCGGATCGCGCTGTTCATCGGCTCGGCGGCGACCGCGCTGCTGGGACTGTTCTTCATCCACCCCAGCTCGTACACGGTCCTGGTCGTCGTGCTCTGCCTGTACGGGGTGGGTGCCTCGTTCGCGTCGACCTCGGCGCAGGCGAGCGTCGGTGACGCGATCGGACGCCGCGGCGGGCCGGCGCTGGCCGGCTACCAGATGGCCGGCGACGTCGGTCAGATCGCGGGCCCGCTCGCTGCAGGTGCGTTGCTGGACGCGGGGTCGGCCGTCGGTGCCGTGGGCATCGGGACGGGTTTCCTCATCGTCGCCGCCGTGGTGTCGCTCGCGATGCCGCGGGCGCGGGCCGCTGCGGTCTAGTGTCGCGGAGCCTGCTAGTCGAGGCGGCTGAGGGCTTCGACGGCGACGGCGACGTAGCCGTCGATGTCGGCCTCGTCGAACAGGCTCGACTGGATGACCATGCCCATCACCAGGCCGACGAGCACCGATGCCACGCTGGTCGCGTCGTAGCCGTGAGTGTCGCACCAGACGCTGACATGGGCGGCGACGCCCGCAGGGAGGCCGTCGGCACGGTTCCGCAGCAGCGCGCGCAACCGGTCGTCAGCCGCGGCACCGGCCCAGACCTGCAGCAGCAGGGGTGCGGTGTCGGCCTCGACCTGGACGCGTCGCGCAGCGAGCCGGAACAGCTCAGCGGGCGTGACGGGACCGGTGTCGCCGACAGCAGCTTGGATGGGCCCAGCCAGAGCGCGCTCCGCGACGGCGAGGACGATGTCCTGCTTCGCCTCGAAGTGGTGGTAGATGGCCCCGGCGCTCGTTCCGGAGGCGGCGATGATGTCCGCGACCGAGGTCGCGCCGACGCCGCGCTCCCGGATCAAGCGCTCGGCTGCGATGAGGATCGCCTCGCGGCTGGCTCCGTACGGTCTGGACATGTCGCCCCACCTTATCCGGCGGTGCGGATACTGGGGTCATGGGACTGGGCAGGCGCGAGGTGCTGCTAGGGACGGGAGCACTCGTCCTCGGCGGGTGCTCGTCGTCCACGTCGGGTGGTGCGTCGACGACGGCGACCGCGGCGAATACGGGATCGGCGGTGAGCGCGTCACCGACGCCGACCCCGACGCGGACGCCCTCCCCCTCGACCTCGAGCCCGCGGCCCGTGACGAGCCTGCTGCCGGCGACGGCCGCGTGGGCGGCCGACGGCAACGAGATCCTGGGCGCCGTGAAGCTCGTCGCGACGCGGCTCGTCGAGGCGATGGGCAGCTGGGACCTGCAGGGCGCGGGAGCGGCGGCCGCAGTCGCGCGGGTGTCGGCCTCGGGCATCGACCCGACCTTCGTGGACTCGGCGGCGGCCCTGGTCGACGGCGGCGTCGCGGCGCGGATCCAGGTGATCGATGCTCAGTACGGCGGTCTGCTGACGTCGACGGCGAGCGTGCTGGTGCCGACGCGCCAGTGGCTGGTCAACGAGGCGGGCACCATCACCGAGCGCGGCTGGACGTTCGACGTGCGCCTGTCCGCCGCCTCCCCGTCCTGGAAGGTCACCGCGATCACGCCGAGCGATCCCGGCCCGTCTGTACTGGGCGGCTCGCTCGCGACGCAGGTGCTGGGCTCGTCGCGCATCGTCCTGCCGCCGGCATCGCGCGCCGACGTCGCCTCCGGCCAGGTCCACGACTCAGCGCTGTCGGCGATGCTGAAACTGGCGAAGTCGTACACGCTCGGCATCAGCGTGATCCGGTCCGGGCATCCTCTGTACGTGTTCGGCACGAGCCGGCTCAGCGACCACCCGAAGGGCCGGGCCTTCGACACCTGGCAGATCAACGGCCTGGCGATAGTGTCGGCGGCCACGCCTCGGTCGCTGGTCACCGGCTACATGACGGCGGTGGCCGGCACCGGCTCGTACAACGTGGGCGGCCCCTACCTGCTGAGCGGCAGCACATACTTCTCCGACCAGACCCACCACGACCACGTACACGCGGGGTTCAGCGCCTGAACTTGCGCTGCTCAGGCCTCTGGGCATAGCAAAGAGCCATGCCGCAGCCGTTGCCCGAGATCATCGCCCCCGACTGGGCCGTGGCCCTCGCCGAAGTCGAGCCCCAGATCAGGGCGATGGGCGACTGGCTCCGGGCCGAGGTCGCCGCGGGACGGCCCTACCTGCCGGCCGGTACGAACATCCTGCGCGCGTTCACGCTGCCGCTGGAGAAGGTACGGGTGCTCGTCGTCGGGCAGGACCCGTACCCGACTCCCGGCCACCCCGTCGGCCTGTCGTTCTCGGTGGCCCCCGACGTGCACCCGCTGCCCGCGTCGCTGCGCAACATGTACAAGGAGCTGTCCGAGGACCTCGGCATCGCGCCGCCGCCCAACGGCGACCTCGAGGGGTGGTTCGACCAGGGCGTGCTGCTGCTGAACAGGGTGCTCACCGTGCGTCCCGGCGAGCCCGCTTCTCACCGCGGCAAGGGGTGGGAGGCGATCACGCAGCGCGCGATCGAGGTGCTGACGGCGCGCGGAGGCCCGTTGGTCGCCGTGCTCTGGGGCCGCGACGCGCGGAACCTCAAGCCCCTGCTGGACGGCATCGACGTCGTCGAGAGCGCGCACCCCTCGCCGCTGTCGGCGCACGCCGGCTTCTTCGGCTCCCGCCCGTACTCGAAGGTCAACGCCTCCCTCGTCGCCCAGGGAGCGGCCCCGATCCGCTGGGCCTGATCCCCAAGGTTCCCAATCCTGGTACGAGTTCCCACGTCACCGATGACGTGGCAACCTCTCCTCTGCCTGGGAAGCTCTACGGATCGCAGCACCAGGAAGACAGGTGACCGAGGTCGCTTCCCCAAGGGGTCATGCCATCCCGGGCTGAGGTTCCCGAGCCTGGTGCGGGTTCCGACGTCACCGATGACGTGGGAACCTCTCCTGAGCTTGGGAACCTTGCTCCCAGTTCGTCGGATCGCCCAATTTGAACCTTCCACGTTCGCTAGTGTGCTGCTGTCCGGATCGTCAAGGAGGCCGACGTGAACGCTGAACTGCCCGAAACCGTCACCATCCCGACCATCGAGGACCTGGGCGCCATCCCCACGGGGGACATGCCCGGCGACAAGGTGCAGATCGGCGAAGGGCACGTCGCCAAGGCGACCACCGCGTTCCCCCGCCTGTGGGAGGTGCTGCGGCCGATCCTCGAGGCCAGCCCGCGCCAGCGCGCGGTCATCGCCGTACATGGCGGCTCCGGCGTCGGCAAGAGCGAGATCGGCTCGCTGCTCGCTCACTACCTGCGGGCGAACGGCATCGGGGCCTACGTGATGAGCGGCGACAACTACCCGCGCCGGATCCCCCGCGACAACGACGCCGAGCGACTCCGCACGTTCCGTACCGCCGGCACCCGCGGACTGGTCGACGCGGGCGTGTACGACGACTCCGTACGCACCCAGCTCACCGACCTGCAGACGAGTGACCGCGACGCAGACCCGTCGCTCGTGGGTGACCACCCCTGGCTGGCCTCGTACCAGCGCGCCGGTCGCACCGCTCTCGACGCATACCTCGGCACCCGCAACGAGATCGACTTCGACGAGGTCTCGGGCATCCTTGCGCGGTTCCACGACGGCGCCACCTCGCTGAACCTCAAGCGCATGGGTCGAGAGCTCGGCGAGCTCTGGTACTCCTCCGTCGACGTCGCGGGAGTTCAGGTGCTGGTCGTCGAATGGACCCACGGCAACTCCGAGCATCTCACCGGCGTCGACATTCCCCTGCTGCTCAACTCGACGCCCGAGGAGACCCTCGCCCACCGCCGGTCGCGCGCCCGCGACAAAGCGACCGACACGCCGTTCACGACGATGGTGCTCGCCCTGGAGCAGGCCAAGCTCGCCGCCCAGGCGCACAAGGCGACGGTCATCGTCTCGAAGTCGGGCGAGGTCATCGACTACGACGCGTACCTGG
>JAYUEA010000517.1:0-9342 GCA_043739465.1 Propionibacteriaceae bacterium | reverse complement strand
TTCCGGTTCGGGCACGAGCGGGTCGGGCCCAGCGGGTGCGCCATCAGGGGCATCTAGGCTGGCCGCCACCGGCGCCACGCCGCCACCCCTCGCCTTCGCCGTCGTCCTGCTCGTCCTGGGGGGCCTGCTCGTCGGTGCCTCGCGAGCCCGGACACGTTCCCGGAGGCGGCAGTAGTCCGACTGGAACAGTTGACCCAGCAAGCTGGCTCCACTGGCCGGGGGAGCCGGATCCTTTCGGCATGCCGGTGGGAACGGCGAGGATTCACGGCGTATGGACGCGGTGGGTTTCACGTGGCTATCCGCCGTCGCCGCAGTAGCCCGTTGTGCCGTCGTCCCTGTTGTCGTTGGGTCGGCATCGTCGCAGACCGTCGCCGACGCCCGGGCGGCCTGCCACGCCAGAACCGCCACCACCGCGGCGACTAACACCCCGCTTCAACGTCACCACCGGCGCGCGCACTCCGGAGGGCTGGTACGGCTGGTAGTGGCGCTGGACGGCCTGACCGCTCTTGACCGTCGCCGCCCCCCCCAAATGCCCCGTGGCACTCCCATGAGGTGAAGTCGGTCAGCCGCCAAACGTATCACCGGTGATACACTTCGTGCCATGAGCAGTGTTCCTGTACGGGATCTCCGCAACCACGGCGCCGACGTGCTCGCGCGCGTGCTGCGGGGCGAGTCGCTGACGGTCACGCGTGATGGCGAGCCGGTGGCGGCCATCGTCCCGTTGCCCCGGCGAGAGGTCGGGGTCGCCCAGCTCATCGAGCGGAGGCGGACGCTGCCGCGTGTCGTCGCCGCTGCTCTGCGGGCGGATGTCGATGAGCTCCTGGACTCCGGGCTGTGAGCGGGGCTGAGGGCAGGGGGATCCTCGACACGTCCGCACTCCTCAACCTGGCTGTGCTCGATCCGGAACAGCTCCCAGCAACGCCACTCATCACTGCGATCACCCTGGCTGAGCTGTCGGTGGGACCGCACGTCGCACGGACCGAGGACGAGCGGGCGGCACGACAGGCGCACCTCCAACAGGCAGAGGCCGACTTCGACCCGATCCCGTTCGATGCCGCCGCCGCGCGAGCCTTCGGCCGGGTCGCCGCAGCGCTGCGCCAGGCAGGACGCAAGCCGGCGGCGCGGGCGTACGACGCTCAGATCGCGGCAATCGCGATCGCTCATGAGCTGCCCCTCTACACCAGCAACCCGAAGGACTTCGCTCACATCCCTGAGCTCGACCTGCGTGCGGTTGAGGGCCGGCCTCACGACGCCTGAACCACCGCGCCGATCAAGGGTGCCAAGGAAGCCTTCCCGCAGCGCCGGGTCGACGCCGTGCGGTCGAGCCTTGTCAGCTGGGAGCAGATCGGCAGGGCCCTCGGGGTCTCGCGCCAGGAGGCCTGGGAGCGCTTCCGGTGAGCCGGGTACCGTGGCCAAGAAGTCGTCGCTGGGTTAGCCTGCGACGCACAGGTCAGTCTCGCCCAGGAGGACGTACGCCATGCCTATTCTCGGCAACATCACCGAAGCCATCGGTAACACCCCGCTCGTACGGATCAACCGCCTAGCAGAGGGGCTCGGCGCGACGGTCGCCGTGAAGCTCGAGTTCTACAACCCGGCGAACTCGGTGAAGGACCGCATCGGTGGCGCGATCATCGACGCCGCGGAGGCCGACGGCAGCCTCAAGCCGGGCGGCACGATCGTCGAGGCGACAAGCGGAAACACGGGCATCGCACTGGCGATGGTGGCCGCGGCCCGTGGCTACAAGATCGTGCTGACGATGCCCGAGTCCATGTCCAAGGAGCGCCGCGCGCTGCTGCGCGCGTTCGGTGCCGAGCTCATCCTGACCCCAGCGTCCGAGGGCATGAAGGGGTGCGTCGCGCGCGCCGAAGCGATCGCCGCGGAGCGGCCGGGCGCAATCCTCGCCCACCAGTTCGAGAACCCGGCCAACCCGAAGGTCCACTACGAGACCACCGGTCCCGAGATCTGGAACGCCACGGACGGCACGGTCGACATCTTCGTCGCCGGCATCGGGACGGGCGGAACCATCACGGGAGCCGGCCGCTACCTCAAGGAGCGGAACCCCGCCATCAAGGTCGTCGCGGTCGAGCCAGAGGAGTCGCCGATCCTGTCCGGCGGCGCGCCCGGGCCGCACAAGATCCAGGGCATGGGCCCCAACTTCATTCCGGCGATCCTCGACCGGACCGTGTACGACGAGGTCATCACCGTCAACGCCGAGGAGGCCGTGGCTGTGGCCCGGGACATGGCGACCAAGGAGGGCATCATGGCCGGCATCTCATCGGGCGCCATCCTGAAGGCCGCGCTGGAGCTCGCCGCCCGCCCCGAGAACGCCGGCAAGACCATCGTCGCCATCACGTGCGACTTCGGCGAGCGCTACCTCTCCACAGTGCTCTTCGAGGGCCTCATCGACTGAGGTCTGCCCAGCGCGTTTCCGTACATCGACCCTCTGCTCTCTCACGTACCCAGCCGGGGTAGCCAGGCAAGGTGCGCATTGGCGTTGCGCCGGGAGGCGCACATCGCGGAGGCCGCCGGTGCTGATCCGTTTCCCGGCGGGTCTTGACCTAGTTCAGCGGCTTCATCGTGTCGGACGAACAGGCAATTGGTGCGGGAGTGACGCGACACGCCGGTACGGGTGCCCCACCAGCCCCAATTGCCTGTTCCACGAGCTCGTACAGGGGCTGGACTCGCCTCCGACCCCGTACACAGACGGAACACCCCAAACCCGACGGAACACCCTCACCGTGGGGTGTTCCGTCACGCTTGGGGTGGTCCGTCCCGGAGTGGGTCGGCTGGGAGGGGTGTTCCGTCCCGAAGGGGGCACCGGGAGGGGTGTTCCGTCCCGGATGGGTCGGGGTGGTCGCGACAGGGGTCAGGAGGGCATGTGTACGAGGTCGTCGTCGACGAAGCCCGGCTTCGCGATCGTGAGGCCGCCGAGCAGGAGCAGGACCGATGAGCCGGCGATCACGAGCAGCGGCACCGTCCAGCCGCCCGTGGCCTCGTGGAGGATCCCGACGAACAGCGGGCCGACGCCGGAGAAGATGTAGCCGACCGACTGCGTGAGCCCTGACAGGCTGCCCGTCACGTGGGGGTCGCGGGTCCGCGCCGTGATCAGTGACAGCGCCATCGGGAACGAGAAGCCGGCCACGCTGATCAGCGTCACCCACAGGAGCGTGGCGCCCAGCGGCGCCCACCACAGGCCGAGGAAGCCCGTGGCGAGGAAGACGGAGAACACGACCACGTACGGCCTCAGGTCGCGCGACCTCCCCACGACGATCGGCATGATGAACGCGGCCGGGACGCCCAGTGCGGCGTTGTACGACAGCAGCAGGCTGGCCGTCGACGGCGCAACACCTGCGTCGCGGAGGATCTGTGCGAGCCACCCGAACGTCACGTACGCCTGCATCGACTGGATTCCGAAGAACAGTGCCAGCCCGAGTGCCCGCCGGGACCGGATCACCGAGGCGATGCTGCTGCGCGGTCCTGACGCCGGACCTCCTCGCCGCTTCTCGCGGACCGCCAGCCACACCCACGGCACGACGGCCGCGGCCGCGACCACGCCCCACACGCCGAGGGCCGCCCGCCACCCCGCGGGAGTGCCCATGAGCAGGGGAGTGATGAGTCCGGGCGCCGTGGCTCCTGACGTCAGCCCGACCACGTACACGGTCATCAGCGCCGACTGGCGCTGCGGGTAGAAGCGCTTGATGAAGACAGGTACGAGGATGTTGCCGAGCCCCGCGCCGAACAGCGCGAGCACCGACAGGGCGAGGAACAGCGCCTGGTTGCCCACGAAGGAACGGCCGAGCAGACCGATGGCGACGGCCGTCGCGCCGAGGGCGAGGGTGGCTGCCGTCCCGAGTCGGTTCCCGATCGTGACGGCCAACGCACCGGCCGCCGCGAAGCAGAAGCCCGGCAGCGCGGTGAGCACGCCGGCCTCCGTCGCGGAGATGCCGAGCCCCGAGGTGATCTCTGCGAGCACCGGCCCGATGGACGTGGCCGCCGGACGCAGGATGACCGCGATCGCCGCCACCGCGAGAGCGCCGAACCAGGCCAGTCGGCTGACGTTCGCGAGCTTCACCGGAGCATCCTTCCAGACCCCCCCGTCAGGCGATTCCGCATGTCCAGACGGAAATGTGCTTGCCGCGACGTACCCACGCCGCGCAGCCGTACGACGGGAACCCGCTGTCGCGTGGTGAGCCCTTCAAGGGCCCGGGTCGAGAAACCTTTGTCAGGGGGAGGAATCGGAACAGATTGGAGCTCTGTCATGCAGGCCAGGCCGAGGCTGGCGAACCTTATATTCGTTCGAGCGTCACGTAGCTCAGCGACACACCGGTCGTGGAAGACCCAGGGGGCGCAGACATCGGCAGCAGAAACGGACGTCCTCTGGCAAGAGCGGTCCGACCCACGACCAGCAACAGGGATCAACCCCACATGTCACGCAACGAACAGATCCACTACATCCTGCAGGGTTTGGTCGGACGCTCTCAGGACGTCGAAGGCGCCCTGCCCGTCGCCATGGACGGCCTGCAGCTAGCTTCCGCACTGCCCCAGGGTGCCGACGAGGATCGCGTCGCAGCGATGGGCGCCGCCGCTCTCTCCATGGGTGCCCGCACGGTCAGCGAATTGCGTCGGGGCTCCCTCGAGCAGGTGCTCGTCAAGGGTGACGCCGGCTACGTCGTGCTGATCCAGGCCGGCAAGGACACCGTGCTCGCCGCCATCTCCACCGGCGACGCGAAGCTGGGCACGATCCTGTACGAGATGAAGCTGGCCGCCAGGGACCTCGCCCGCAAGCTTGGGTGACCCGCATGGAATGTCCGGGACCGTTGTCCACGCGCACAGCACTTCCGTCGCGAAATGTTGTCACACGGGCTGTGCGGGCGCCCTAAAGGTTGTGCAGCCGCACCAGGGGAAGCGGCTTCGCGAGAGGTCTGGTGGTGCTTCGCGAGCGATCTCATGCTGTGCCGCGAGTGGACTCGTACCTGGCTACTCCGGGAGCGTGAGGATCTCGGGGCCGTTCTCGGTGAGGGCGATGGTGTGCTCGGTGTGAGCGGTGCGGCAGCCAGTCGCGCTACGCAGGGTCCACCCGTCGTCGTCGACCTTCAGGCGGTCGGTGTCGGCCATGACCCAGGGTTCGATCGCGAGCAGCAGCCCCTGCTTCAGCGGGTAGCCGCGGCCCCGTAGGCCGATGTTCGAGATGTGCGGGTCCTGGTGCATGGTGCTGCCGACCCCATGGCCGCCGAACTCGGTGTTGACCTTGTAGCCGGCTCCCGTCAGTACATGTCCGATCGCGTGGGAGATGTCGCCGGTCTTGGACCCTGTTCCCGCGGCGGCGATACCGGCGGCCAAGGCCTCCTGCGTCGCGTCGATCATCCGCTGGTCCGCCTCCTCGACCGCATCGCCGACCACGAAGCTGACCGCCGCATCAGCGACCCAGCCGTCGACGCTCACCGCGAAGTCGAGGCTGACCAGGTCGCCGTCGCGCAGCACGTAGTCGTACGGCAAGCCGTGCAGCACGGCGTCGTTGACCGACGTACAGATCACTTTCCCGAACGGCCCCCGCCCGAACGACGGCGCGTAGTCGACGTAGCACGACACCGCTGCGTGCTTCGCGATCAGCTCAGCGGCCCAGCCGTCGATCTCCAGGAGGTTCGTACCAGGTCCTGTACGTCGCCGGAGCTCCGCCAACGTCGATCCCACGAACGCGCCCGCGGGCCTTGCCGCGTCGACCTGACGCCGCGACAGCACCTCGATCATCGTTCCTCCACTCGCTGCATCATCCTGCCGAAGCAGCCGTACGGCCTCGGCCCCGAGCCTATTGGTCACCCGAAGGTCGTCGACGTGTCCTCGGTGACCGAACGCACGAGCGTTCGCCAGCGATCACCGGTTGGTCGTCGAGCTGGGGCTACCTCCGGTCAGCTGACCTTCTTCGCTCGCTGCAGCATCACCATCAGACCAGCCGGTACGGCCTCGGCCTCGAGCCGCTTCGTCTCGCCCTCGGCGTCGCCGTCGAGCTGGTACGGGACCGGTGCGTCCGACTCGACGACCACCCGCTTGCCCTGTGCGTACTCGAGCGGCTCGACCTCGGTGCCGCCGACGATCCCGGTGGCCACCTTCGCCCAGTCGGAGACGCCGTTGGGGCTCGCGATGAGAAGGTCGAGCAGGCCGTCGGTGGGGCTGGCGCCCGGGAAGATCTGAATGCCCGCCTGCAGCGTGCCGACGTTGCCGACGAGCACGAACATGGCGCTCCGCGTCACCGGCTCCTGGTCGTCGAGCGTGATCGTGAGGTCGTACGGGGTGGTGCCGACCTTCTGCGCTGCGGCAAGGAAGTACGCTGCCGAGCCGACCACCTTCTTGAGCTCGGAGCTGGTGCTGGCCATGACCTCCGCGTCGGCGCCCATGCCGCTCATGACCACGAAGTGCTCGGTGCCGGAGTCGACGGTGAACCGCACGACGTCGACCGGGCTCGGCGCGCCGTCGAACGCGATGTCGAACGCTCCCTGCTCGTCGAGCGGGACGCCCAGGTTGCGGGCCAGCAGGTTGCCGGTGCCGGCAGGCACCAGCGCGATGGGTACGCCGCTGCCGACGAGCTCCGAGCAGACCACCCGTACAGTGCCGTCGCCGCCGGCGATGATGACGAGGTCGGCGTGCCGGGCGAGCGCGTCCTTCGCCATCTGGTGGCCCGGGTCGTCGACCTCGGTCTCGAGCCAGAGCGGCGGCTTCCAGCCGCGGTGACGCAGCTCGTACTCCATCCGCGTCCGGAAGAGGTCGAAGTCGGTGACCTTCGACGGGTTGTAGATGATGGCCGCGCGCTTGTTGAGGTGGGTCGCGGGGCGGTCTGCGAAGCCCAGGGACTCAGCGATCGTGTTGACCTTCGCCACGAGCAGCGCCGCGGACAGTACGAAGCCGCCGAACAGGGCGCCGCCGACGAGGTCGCTGAACCAGTGGTGACGCAGCAGCAGCCGGTCGAGCCCGACCAGAAGGACGAACAGGCCACCCGCGATGCGGATGACCCAGATCTCCAGCTGCGATCTCCGTTGCGTCGTCGCCAGCGTGACGATCGTGGCGACGGCGATGGTGGCGCCGACGACATGGCCGGACGGGTACGAGAAGCCCGAGTACGTGATCGCGTCGTCGAAGTGCGACGAGGGCCGCGGCAGTCGGATGGCGATCTTGAGGAGCTCGTACCCTCCCCACCCCACGACGACGGAGCCGGCCAGAGCTGACGCGAGCCGGCGAAGGCGCCGCGCGTACGACCACGCCGCGATGCCCAGCACGACGAGGAACATCACCGACGGGTGCATGATCAGGGCGGCGCCCTCGAGGATCTGTCCCAGCGCCGACCGGGTCTTGATGTCACCGGGCAGCAGCGCCCGGTCCAGTGGGTCGAGCACCCCGAGCACCCGCAGCAGCGACCAGAGGACGAACGCGCCTCCCGTGGAGGCGACCACCAGCACTGTCAGTCGTCTCCCGCGGACCCTCATGACGCCATTGTGTCGACTGCAACCTCACGTCGCTACGGGTCGGCATCACCGCGAACTTCCCGTGGGCAGGAGCGCCCTCACCTACTCGCACTCTTCGCCCCACCCAGTCGCACAACCTTTTGAGCGTCCGCACAGCACCTATGACACGAAGTTCGCACGCAACGGCTGTGCGGGAGGCGGGCGAGTGAGAGAAGGGCTGTGCGCGAGGCGCGAAACAGCGCGGGAAGCCGGGGCTGAGCGTCGGTAGGCTGTCCCGCGTGATCGATCCGAAGCTGCTGCGCACCGACCCTGACCGTCTCCGTCGTGCCCAGGAGGCGCGGGGCGAGTCGCCGGCGCTGATCGACCAGCTCCGGACGGCCGACGAGACCCGGCGCAGCTCGATCGCAGCCTTCGAGCGGCTGCGGGCCGAGCAGAAGGAGCTGGGCGCGCTCATCCCCAAGGCCTCGCCCGAGGAGAAGAAGCAGCTCCTGGCCCGTACCAAGGACCTCTCCCAGCAGGTGAAGGACGCGCAGTCGACGTCCGACGAGGCCGGCACGGCGTTCGACACGCTCATGCTCACGCTGCCGAACCCAGTCTTCGAGGACGTCCCGCGCGGTGGCGAGGCCGACTTCGTCGTGGTCGAGTCGGTCGGCGCGCCCCGCGACTTCGCGGCCGAGGGCTTCGAGCCGAAGGACCACCTCGAGCTCGGCCAGCAGCTCGGCGCCATCGACATGGAGCGCGGCGCGAAGGTCTCCGGCTCGCGGTTCTACTTCCTGGTCGGCCAGGGCGCACAGCTCGAGCTGGCCCTGATCCAGTACGCGATGGCGAAGGCCTTCGAGTGGGGCTTCACACCGATCCTGCCGCCGGCGCTGGTGAAGCCGTCGGCCATGGAAGGCACCGGCTTCCTCGGCCAGGCGGCACAGGACGTCTACCACCTGCCGGCCGACGACCTCTTCCTCGTGGGTACGAGCGAGGTCGCGCTGGCTGCGTACCACTCCGAGGAGATCCTCGACGCTGGCTTGCTGCCGATCTCGTACGCGGGCTACAGCCCCTGCTTCCGCCGCGAAGCCGGCTCGTACGGCAAGGACACCAAGGGCATCTTCCGCGTGCACTGGTTCGACAAGGTCGAGATGTTCGTCTATTGCGCCCCCGAGGACGCCGAGGCGCAGCACCAGCGGCTGCTCGGCTACGAGAAGGAGTTCCTGAGCTCGCTCGGGATCCCGTTCCAGGTGCTCGAGGTAGCCGCGGGCGACCTCGGTCTGTCGGCCGCGCGCAAGTACGACTGCTACGGCTGGGTGCCCAGCCAGGAGAAGTTCCGCGAGATCACCTCGACCTCGAACTGCACCGAGTTCCAGTCGCGTCGCCTCAACACCAGGGCGCGGTACGAGTCCGGCGTCGGGCCAGTCGCGACGCTCAACGGCACCCTCTGCGCGATGACCCGGATGATCGTCCTGCTGCTCGAGAACCACCAGCAGGCCGACGGCTCCGTACGGATCCCGGAGGCGCTGCGCCCGTACCTGTTGGGCCGCGAGGCCCTGCTGCCGGTCTAGTCGTGCGTGCTGGCGGCTGGAAGCCGAAGCTCGTCGCACTCGACATCGACGGCACGCTCGTCGACTTCGACGGGGTCCTGCCCGGATCCGTACGCACGGCTGTCCGTCGTGTCGTCGACGCCGGCGTCCCGGTGGTCATGTCGACGGGCCGCAGCTGGATGGCGACCCAGGTGATCGTGGACGCGCTCGAGCTGCCGCCCGCGATGCACGTCTGTTCGAACGGCGCCGTGGTCGTCGACTATCCCCCGTTCACGGTCGTACGCCAGGTCAACTTCGACCCCGCCCCCGTCATCGACCGCGTCGTCTCCCAGATGGACGCGCTGATCGCGGTCGAGGAG
>JAYUEA010000516.1:0-3113 GCA_043739465.1 Propionibacteriaceae bacterium | reverse complement strand
CTGTGAAGTAGTACGGGCCGATGTCGAGCGTGGGGCCCGCGCCGACCTGGAACAGGAACTCGGGTCCGGGGTGCCACAGGTCGGGGCCGGGCTGCTGCATGATCGCCAGGCCACCCATCGGCTTGCCGATGTCGCCGCCGCGGATCTTGCGGAGCACGGTCTGGAAACCGGGACCGAAGACCGTGTCGGGCGCGCAGCCCACGACGACGCCATGGGCCTCGGCCTCGTCGAGGATCTGCTTGGCGCCTTCGAGGTTGAGGCCGAGCGGCTTCTCGCTCCACACGTGCTTGCCCGCACGGATCGCCTGGAGGCTGACGTCGATGTGGTTCTGCGGGTTCGTGATGTTGATCACGTACTCGACGTCGGCGTTGTCGTAGATGATGTCCGAGCCCTCGGGGCCGGGCGTGCCGTGGGCGGCGATGCCGTACTCCTCGGCCTTCTCCGCAGACCGCTCCTCGAGAAGGTCGGAGATGGCGACGATCTCGAGGTCCGGGTAGGTGGCGATGTGCTTCAGGTACTGCGGAGAGATGTTCCCGGCGCCGACAATTCCGACTTTCGCTGTCACTTCTTCTCCTTCAGGTAGGCGATGCTGGCGGCCGACTCGGCCACGGCGTCTGTAGCGATGTCGAACTCGAGGACCCAGGTGCGGTTCGGGCTGGCCTCGAGGATTCGCGGGATGTCCATGGCGCCGGTGCCCAGCACCACGTTGCTCACGCCGTGGCCGCCCTCGATGGGGCCGTCCTTGACGTGGATGTGGGTGATCCGGTCGCCGTACTTCTCGAACACCGAGAGGGGATCCACGCCTGCGGCAGCGACCCAGTAGGTGTCGAGCTCGAGCACTGTACGGGGGTCGAGCAGGGACACGAAGTAGTCGTACGCGACCAGCCCGTCGACCTGCGGAGCCGTGAACTCCCAGTCGTGGTTGTGGAAGCCGATGCTGATGCCTTCGGCGGCGAACGCGTCGACAGCCGCGTTGATCTCTGCGGCGAACGTCTCGATGCCTTCGCGCGAGTTGAACGCGTCGCGCGGCCTCGGGCCGGGCTGGAAGACGGTCGTCACGCCGAGCTTCTTGGCTGCTGCGAGGACCTTCTCGGGATCCTCGACGAGGTTGGCATGAGCGCTCCCGGCCTGCAGGCCGTGGGCGGCGAGCGACTCCGGGAGCCAGTCGAAGTTCTCGATGCCGAAAGGCTCAACCTTGTCGACGCCCATGGCGGCGACCGCTGCGAGCGTGCCGTCTCGGTCGGCTTCAAGGGCCTCTCGGAGTGTGTAGAGCTGGATGCTGATGGTGGGCATCAAAAAGAACGCCTCCTTGCGTTGTGGGATCTGATCGAACGTTACTGCCGTTCTACTGACTTACGAGTCAGAAAGCAAAGACTTGCCGTGAGACCGGCGAGCCTGTCGTTCCCCGTGCTAGTCGTTCCCTGTGCTTGTCGTTCCCTGAGCTCCTCGCAGGGTCGATCCCGTTGGCCCTGCGACCCGGGCGGCTTCGCGGCCCTGCTCAAGGAGCGGTCGGTGAGCCTGTCGAGCTTTCCTCGATCGCCAGCCGGTGGTCGTTCACGGGGCGAGCCGCCGCGCGGTTCCGGACAATCCCTTGCCCGATCCGTACCCTTGAGCCGTGCCCGACTGGTTCACAGATTCGTTCCGCGCGGAGTTCGACCGGCAGGCCGCAGCCATCGGCAGGTTCAACCTCGCCATCTTCGGGAAGACGGGGACAGGCAAGTCGACCCTCATCAACGCCGTGTTCGGCAGCGAGGTCGCCAGGACCGGCATCGGCGAGCCGGTGACCCAAGGCAGCCACCTGTACGTGGACAAGCGCGGCACCCTCGGCGTCATGGACACGCAAGGCCTCGAGATCGGGCGCGACGACGGCGCGCTCATCAAGGAGCTGCGGCAGGTCGTCAAGGACCTCCGCAAAAAGCCGATGTCGGAGCAGATCCACTGTGCCTGGTACTGCGTGCGCGGCATGGACCGTCGCTTCGAGGAGTCCGAGGACAAGTTCGTACGGGCGCTCGCGGAGCTGGAGATCCCCGTGCTGCTGGTGCTCACGCAGGTGCCGATGCGCGACGGCCGGTACCACCCGGACGCGGTCGCCCTCGCCCGCCACATCGAGTCCCTCAAGCTGCCGATGATCGGCGGTCGTCCGTTCATGACCTACGCGATGAGGGACCAGTTCTCTGGTCAGCCGCCCTATGGCTTGAGCGAGGTCCTACAGGCCACGTTTCAGGCAGTGCCCGAGGCCGTCCGATCGGCCCTGGTGGCTGCGCAACGTATTGACCTCGATGCCAAGGCTCGGGCCGCTCAGACGTTCATCGGCGCGACGGTGACGGCCGCGGCCGCAGCCGCCGCCACACCGATCCCCTTCTCCGATGCCGCCATCCTCGTACCGCTCCAGCTCGCCATGATGGCAAGGATCGCGCAGCTGTACGGGATGGGCGCCGATCGCGCCGCTATCGCCGCTGTGGCCTCGACGGCAGCGGCGACGTCCGCAGGACGAGCGAGTCTGACGGGGCTGATCAAGCTGATCCCCGGCGCCGGCTCTGTCATCGGCGGCGTCATCGGCGCCACGGTGGCCTCGACGTTCACGTTCGCCATGGGCCAGGCCTGGCTCGCAGTCTGCCAGAAGGCATCGGGCGGCGGGCTGCCCAGCCTTGGCGGCGTCGTGGACTCCAAGGCGCTCCAGGACCTCTTCATGAGCGAGTTCAAGCGCCGCATCCCGGGCATCAGGCAGAACACCCCATCGTCGTAGGTCGCGTCCCCTCGAGACGAACCACAGGATCCCTGAGGAGCAACCAGGCGGAGCCGGTTGCCTTTCGAAGGGCCCACCAGACCGCTGCTTCTAGTGTCGCGTGTCGGAAATCTGTTCACGGTGGGCGTGGTCCGGGTGCGTGCATCGCAAGGGCCGGGGCGCAGGCGTACCGGGTCGTACACGAGCTTCGGCAACGCTGCGAGGCGCGTGCCCGGGGGTGCGCCAAGCGTCAATGGATTTCGGACACGCGCCAGCAGAGCGGTGGCCGGGCGTACGGAGTCGTGGCTGTTCTGGCTGACGCTCGGCGAGGCGTTCGCAACGCGCGGCGACCCGGCGGCGGTCGCCGTGGTGCGTCACGCGCACCGCA